>JBIKWV010000948.1:0-2787 GCA_044356135.1 Elainellaceae cyanobacterium | reverse complement strand
CTCATACTTGGGGCCAGGTTGAGCTTGATTAAAATCTGGGCTGACAGGATCAAGTCCACAGTTCTTAGACTATGGCATCCAGTGGAACATGGCGCGTAGAGAACTGGAGAGTTTATTCGTCACCCGTGCAGTCACCAATCCAGTAAGAGCGGCGACTACAACGGTAGCGAGGCAAGTTAGCTTGGCCGCATCAGGGCCACCAACTCCCAGTACCATCGCTGCGGCTGTCAGTGGCAATCGATAGCCGCCAGCAATACCCGCCGCTGCTCCAGCGGCACCCGCCAGATCTGCTGGCACCCCAAACGCCGCTGCAAATACTCGGCCACTCAGGTCACCGATCGCCAGAAAAGGCACAAATACTCCACCACAGCCCCCTGCGACAACAGCAGCGGTGGTGGATGCCGCACGGAGTAAAGCCACGGCCAGCAGGTGATAGGGGGTCGTTTCGACGGTTTCAGACCAGATGATAGCGGCTCCTCCTGGGCCAAAAGCGACGGCTGGTGACGCAACTCGTGCAGTTACTATCGCCAGGACTAGCATAGCCGTAGAGCCGATTAGCAGACGAGTGACTGGTTTGACCGTCCAACCTCGTGCCCAGTAGATTGCATCACCGGAAAGGGACGTCACAGCACCCGCGATCGCGCCGATAAACAGGGCGGCAGCTACTGCATCCCAGAGGTCAGCGGGGGGGATCTTTGGTACGACCAGCCGGATCAGATTGAGCTGGAAGACAAAGTTGACCAACCAACCAACCAGGCCCCCTGCTAACATTGCCGCCATTCGTTCCGGGGTAATCGGAATCTTGCGTCGCTGACTCAGCTCAAGCATAAAGAAGCTACCTACCAACGGGATACCCATTAAGGCCGCCACACCCGCTGCGCCGCCACCGATCGCGCTGGGTCGCACCAGGCGGCGCAGCATTGGACTCATGCTACCCAGCCAGGATCCCGCAGCAACACCAAGATGAGCGGCCGGAGATTCTGTTCCCATCGCTGCACCCAGCCCGACAGTGGGCAGGATGGCAAGGGCACGCAACGGTGCCAGATTCCAGGGGAAGCGCTCCTCTTCTCCAGATGTGTCAATTACATCGGCACTCAGATCGGAACGGGCAACGTCCCGGGGGAAGCAGTACCAACTCGGCGAAAGCCACCAGCCTGGGACAGCCGATCGACGCGGAACTCGTGTCTGTACAGCTTCGCCCTTCCCCAATCCGTACAGGACTAGCACGGCTAACGTGACGCCCAGTAGGGGTAGCAGCAACAGCCAGATAGTACCCAGCCCAGAGACGGTATCCAGGATTTGCTTAATCATTTGAGTCAGCATCACCGCAGCCAGGGAGCCGACCAACCCGCCAAGTAGACCACCGATTGTCCAGGTGCCCACTCTGGTCAACAAAGGTAGTTGTTTGCCGTGTGCCATTGCGTTGCATCCCCTGCTTTCGCTGCCGGATTTCTGATGGGAAATGGTTGCATACAGCGGTTTTCACGTCGGTGAGGTATGAGGGGGGGCGGTGCCGTTCGGGCTTCAGAGTGAGAACCATCAAACCTAAGCGCTCACAACGTTCGGCGACGCTCAGCGTTCGACCCGCGCTCCAGCGTTCGCCTGAGATCACGCGGCTCGAGTGAGCCTCGCCGAACTCCGAAGTCCGAGGGATCGAGCCATCGAAGCCCCTGCACCCCGTACCTGCCAGTACACAAAGTGCTGTAAAAGTTTATTTACAGCACTTTGCGCTGAGACATGCTTGCAAAACCCATAACGAGAAGTGCGCAGTGCAAAGCACTGAACCACTTCTCACTCAATGTGGAATAGTGTCACTGTCCCCCCCCCGTGTCAACCGAATGGCCGCACGACTTCGCCGTTGTCGCAAGGCCCCCCCTACACCTTCACCATCGTCCGACTGAGCTGTCCGACAATGTCGTCTACATTCTTACGCGCATCTCCAAACAACATCCGCGCATTGTCCTTATAGAACAGTGGATTTTCTACCCCTGCGTATCCACTCGCCATACTCCGTTTCATCACCACTACCGTCTTCGCCTTCCACACTTCCAGTACGGGCATCCCCGCAATTGGGCTACCCGGATCCTCTGCTGCACTGGGATTTACCGTGTCATTGGCCCCAATCACCAGCACTACATCAACATTGGAAAAATCGGGGTTGATCTCGTCCATTTCCAGCACGATGTCGTAGGGCACGTTGGCCTCCGCCAGCAGCACATTCATGTGACCGGGGAGCCGTCCGGCAACGGGGTGGATGCCGAAGCGGACCTCGATGTTGCGATCGCGCAGGATTTTTGTCAGTTCCGCAATCGGGTACTGCGCCTGCGCCACCGCCATACCGTAACCAGGAACGACCACCACATTCTGGGCGCAGCGCAGCAGTTCTGCTGTGTCTTCAACGGTGATGGGGTGCGCTTCGCCTTCCACCGTCGCAACCGTTCCAGTTCCTCCGCTGCCCAGACCCCCCAGAATTACGCTGAGGAATGAACGATTCATCGCTTTGCACATGATGTAGCTGAGAATTGCACCGCTGCTGCCCACCAGCGCACCAGTGATAATCAACAGATCGTTCGACAGCATGAAGCCTGCTGCTGCTGCCGTCCAGCCGGAGTAGCTGTTCAACATCGAGATGACAACAGGCATATCTGCCCCCCCGATCGCCGCCACCAGATGGATGCCGAGCAGGGCGGCGATCGCCGCCATTCCCAACAATGGCAACAACCCATTGACCAGGCTCGCGCCCACAAACTGCGTCCCCAGCCACACCGAAGCAATCATCAGCACCAC
>JBIKWV010000376.1:0-5219 GCA_044356135.1 Elainellaceae cyanobacterium | reverse complement strand
AAACGTGGATGAAGCAGAAACCTGAATCGTGAGGTTTAGGAATCCCCATCCCTCTACAGGGTGGGGAGGATGTCAACTTAGGATCTGTCCCGATATACAGCGGTTTCACGCTGGTGAGAAGGGGAGTGGGGACACCGCCTCCACGCAGGGGAACCACCCCCTGACCCCCTCAAGGGGGAACCACCCCCTGACCCCCTCAAGGGGGAACCACCCCCTGACGCCGAAATCCGTCCCTGATTCGCCTGAAAAAGGCTGTGGTGCTGTTCAAGCGTATGGGAAGGTTTTGTCGAGAGCCTCGTGCCGTGAGACTCTCGACAAAAAAACTGGCTTGATCTCCATGCAAAGCGCTGTAGTCAGATCCTAATTTTCAAAGAGTGCTGGAACATCGGCAGAACCAACCTTTCAAACCTACGTATTTACAGCAAGGATGGGTGTCCGTAGAAATCAGGAAATTCCCTCTCCGTGATTTCCCGGATTGGGGCCCAAATCCTTTCAGACGCATCATGGAAACTACTCCCCCTTCCATACCCTGACGGGGGCAGAACCCAGCATTTTTTCTTGGGTAGTTTTACTGTTCCCCGAATCTGTATTCCGGGGGCAGGATAGACACAAGTTTTTGCATTGGGTTCTATGGAGTTCGAAGTGCTGCTTGCCTGTGTCCTCGTGTCTGTGCCTGTTGTCTGTTTGTCGGTCTACAATCGCATCACCCTGGGCTAGAGAGCGATTGTCGCCATGCCTGAAGTGCGATCGCCTGTGCCTGCTCGGTTTGCCCATAGGTAAATACGGTACTCACCTCCGCAGGCAGGTGTGGTAGAAAATCCTGCAACAGATAGGGACTGCCATACACCAGTAGGGCTTTGAGCTGATTTGCCCTGAGCAACACTTGAAAAGTATCCTGAGCAATTTGAGTCAGTCCGGCACTGCCGCGAAAGGGATTCCCCCGGACAAAGAGCTGGAGCAGTGCGGGGCGATCGCCCAC
The DNA here is from genome assembly GCA_044356135.1 of Elainellaceae cyanobacterium. GTDB lineage: Bacteria > Cyanobacteriota > Cyanobacteriia > Elainellales > Elainellaceae > CAZVXA01. The sequence continues at coordinate 4,240 of JBIKWV010000376.1, read as the reverse complement.
CAGTAGAGGAATAACATTGGGTGGAGTGTGGCGATCCAGTATCGTCAGGGAACAGCCAGACTGCTGAGGCAGAGCGATCGCTGGACTGGCAGAATGCAGTTCACCATCCAGAATACTATCCGTCACAATCACGTTCTGCCAGGGCTGGTTGGCTGTCGGGAATGCCGCACCTGGGGCCGCATAGATCTGCATCGACTGGTTCAGAATTTCGGCGGCGATCGCCCTTGCTTCGGGTCGCGCCAGTTGCTCAATCTGCATGGGTGGAGCGGTCAGTTCCCAATGGTGAGTGGAGTCTCCTGACAATGAGCCAGCAACCAACTTTTGCTTGGCCTGCCAGATCCGTTGCACCGATGCCTCGATTTGCGACTGAGGAATTCGACCCGACCGCACTGCATCGCATACAGCCTGAATCGCTGCCTCAACGTCCACAGGCATCATCAACATATCGGCACCCGCCTCCACCGCCATCACAGGCGCTTCGCTGACACCATACCGTTGAGCGATCGCCCCCATGATCAGGGCATCGGTGACGATCAGTCCTGCAAAGCCCAGGTTTTGCCGCAGTTCTCCCGTCAGGATGCGAGGAGATAGGGTGGCGGGGTGGCGCTCGTCCCAGGCGGGAATCAGCAGGTGGGCACTCATGATGGAATCAACGCCAGCGGTAATCGCAGCCTTGAACGGCGGGATTTCTACGGCAGCCAGTCGCTGGGGAGCGTGGCTGATCAGGGGAAGCGCCAGGTGGGAATCGGTGGCGGTGTCGCCGTGGCCTGGAAAGTGCTTGGCGCAGGCGAGAACCGGGTATTGTTGGGTGCCTTCTAGAAATGCGATCGCCAGTTGGCTGACGGTTTCCGGCGTTTCGCCGAAGGCGCGGACATTGATCACCGGGTTCTGGGCATTGTTGTTGACATCACAAACGGGGGCCAGCACCCAGTTAATGCCGATCGCCAGGGCTTCCTGGGCGGTGACTGCCCCCATTGCCCGCGCCAGTGCAATGGCCTGCTGCGGGTGGTGATGGGCAATGGCGCTGAGGGCCATCGGCGGTGGAAAGGCTGTGGCTCCTGAGAAGCGTTGGCCTACGCCCTCCTCAATGTCAGCGGCAATCAATAGTGGTACGCTGGCCCAACTCTGAAGACGCTGCGTTTTGAGAGCGATCTCCGCTGCACTCCCTCCTAGCAAGATGACGCCTCCGATCCCCTGTTCCACCCATCGCCGCAGCATTTCCCCGGTTGCCTCCCAGACAGGATAGCGAATCTCATGGTCAAACAGATGACCGGAGGCGCGGACGATCATCATCTGAGCAACCTGTTGTTCCAGGGTGAGTTGCCTGGGGTCGGGAAAGGGGGAAAAAAAACTCACGCTACTTTGCTCCAGCGAGTGGGAACCCTGAACTCATAAGAGACCACACCAGGCTTCGCCCCTTTGCCATTATTCAGGCAACGGAGCGAAGAGAGATTTCATGCATCCAGGGAATACTGAGTTTTTATACCACCGATAAGGGGTGAAAGAATCAAGTGACGCACCAGAATCAGGCGATCGACATGCCCCTTACCGATTTGGCGGTCTTATAAAAACCCTTATACGGGTTCAGCCCAAAAAGACGTTCAGTATGACGAGTTTGTTCCCTGATTCCCCCCCGCCTTCTCTACCTCGACCAGAAGCAGTTTACGGGCTTCCCGCTGAACATTTGATGCGGGTATTTCCGTTTCATCTGGTTTTTACTCACAATTTCCAGATCGTCCAGGTGGGTTCGTCCTGGCGATCGATCCTGCCTGAGCTGGAATCCGGCTGTCTATTCACTGATTTCTTTGAGGTGCAGTTGCCCAGCATTCCCTGCCAATTTGAGCAATTGCAGGCCCATGTAACCGAACCCTTTGTTCTCTATTGCTCGCGGGGCATGAATCTCAAGGGACAGATGGTCTATGTCTCAGAGCAGCAGGTGATGATTTTTCTGGGGTCGCCCTGGGTAAAGAATATTGATACGCTACAATCCCTGGGGCTATCGCTGTCTGATTTTGGCATTCATCATGCGCTTGGTGATTTTTTGCTGTTGTTACAGTCTCAACGGGCGGCATTGACCAATACTCGTTGGCTGGCCACCCGCCTCAAAGAAAAACAGCATGAACTGCGACACCTGCTGAATCAGTCAGAGCTGGCAACCAGGGTGCTGGAACAGTCGGCAGATGCAATTGAGATTACCAATGCAGAAGCGCAGGTCATTTATGTCAACCCTGCATTTGAAGAAATCACCGGGTATCAGCGTGAAGAGGTGATCGGACAGCCCTTTCACTCTATTTTTCTACGCGGACAAAAAGATAGCGCCCTCTACAAAACAATCTGGGATCATATTTCTTTGGGGCGTGTATGGAAGGGGACGTACCAGGTTAGCCGTAAAGATGGGACACCCTATGAGCAGGAAACAACCATTTTCCCGGTTCACAACCCGTCGGGGGAGGTGTCCCATTATGCTGTCATCAAGCGAGACATTACGGTGCATCGACGTACTCAGGCGGCGCTGGAACAGTCCCTCTCGCTGCTGGAGGCAACCTTTGAAGCAACGGCTGATGCGCTTGTGGTGATGGACACCACAGGAAAAATTCTGCGGTTCAATCGTAAGTTTGTAGATCTGTGGCAGTTGCCGGAGGAGGTTCTCAACGATGACCATCCCTACGCCATTACCCAGCACATCACCCAGTGTCTGAGGCACGCTGAAGCTTTTTCTCTTAAAAAAGCACTTCAGCTCTACGGTCGTCTGCCATCGGAAGGGCATGAACTGCTGGAACTTAAGGATGGGCGTGTTCTGGAGTGGTATACCAGCCCGCAGCGAATCCATGATTCTACGGTCAGCCTGGTATGGAGTTTTCGAGATATCACCGAGCGCCAGCAACAGGAATCCAGAATTCGCCATCAGGCGCTCCATGATGCCCTCACGGGGTTGCCCAATCGGACGCTATTTGGCGATCGCCTGGAGGTGGCGCTGACCCGCGCCCAGCGCCACAAGAGCAAACTGGCGGTGATGTTCCTGGATCTGGACCGCTTTAAGCTGATTAATGATAGCCTCGGTCACTCGGCGGGGGATCGGCTGCTCAAAGCAGTCTCCCATCGCCTCATCCATTCCCTGCGCCAGGGCGATACCGTGGCCCGCTGGGCGGGGGATGAGTTCACCTTGCTACTACCAGATATTCACGACCAGGAGGATGCGAATACGATTGCAGAGAAGCTCCTGGCTGCCCTCAGACCCCAGTTCACGCTGGAGGGGCGATCGCTGCGGGTGGGCAGTAGCATTGGTATCGCCATTTACCCTGACGACGGTGAGGACAGCGATACCCTATTGAAAAATGCGGATGCTGCTCTTTACCAGGCTAAGAGCAACGGACGCAATACCTCCTGCTGCTATAGCCGCACTGCCACTGCTGAGACTGCCGAGTGGTTGATGCTAGAAGCGCACCTGCACCACGCGCTGGAACGGCAGGAGTTTGTTTTGTACTATCAACCCCAGGTGAATGTAGTGACGGGGCAGATCACCCGCATGGAGGCACTACTGCGCTGGATCCACCCTGAGATGGGCATGGTGTCTCCGATGCGCTTTATTCCCCTGGCGGAAGAAACCGGGCTGATAGTCCCGTTGGGGGAGTGGGTGCTGCAAACGGCCTGTGCTCAGGCGAAGGAATGGCAGCTTGCCGGACTCCCTCCAGTGCGAGTGGCGGTCAATCTATCGACTCAGCAGTTGCGGCAACCCCAGTTTGCCAATGTGGTGCAGCGAATCTTACAGGAGACGGGACTGGATGCCCACTATCTGGAACTGGAAATCACTGAAACTGCTGTGATGAAGAACCTGGCAATGACCAAGAGTATTCTGGATGAACTGCACCAGATGGGGGTGTCGATCGCCCTGGACGACTTTGGCACAGGTTACTCCTCCCTCAGTTACCTGAAGGCATTCCCGCTACAAACCCTGAAGATCGACCAGTCGTTTATCCGCGACCTGACCACTGATCCCAACGATCGCGCCATTGTTACCGCCATTATTGCCCTGGGTAAGGTGCTCAACCTGAACCTGGTGGCTGAAGGGGTTGAAACGTCAGTGCAGAAGGAGGTGCTGCGATCGCTCGACTGTCAGGAGATGCAGGGCTTCTGGTTCAGCCGCCCTCTGAGTGCGAATGCGGCAACCCATCACTTAAAGAGCAGCATGAGCTAATCCCAAAATATTGATTCATCGTGGGGTGGGGATCTTGCCCGCCCA
>JBIKWV010000375.1:0-5220 GCA_044356135.1 Elainellaceae cyanobacterium | reverse complement strand
GCGCCAGGTGAAAACTGGGGTTTTACTGGGATTTTATTTTATGCTGGAGTTTTGACTATTTTCCCTACAGTGCCGCGAAATGCTCTCTAAGAGAACGTTTCGCGGCATTACAGCGCTTTGCAAGCGCGTGAGGTACAACATTTTTGTTGAGAGCCGCGCGCCGCGCGACTCTCAACAAAAACGTTGGTTTTAAGTAACTGGACTTTTTTTGCTACAATGCCGTGAAACGCCCTCTGAGAGGGCGTTTCACGGCATCTTTAATTCTAGCGCTGATTTTTTCTGAAACGCTGACTGCGTCAGCGTTTCAGAAAAAATCGGCGCAATTTAGTCAAAAATCCAGTAAGTCAGTGGGCGTGGAAAAAGTCGAAACCCCAAAAGCGATTCCGCCCTTCGACTTCGCTCAGGACGGAATCGCGTTTGGGGTTTCAAGCTCAAGCGCAATTTAGTCAAAAATCCAGAATTTCAGTGCTTTGGCGGTTGTCGTGACTGGGGTACAAAACGGAGAAATGAGTGAGAGAAAGTTGGACGGGACAGCAAAGGCGCAGTAAGCTGCATTGCGAAGTCCAGAAGCTTGAGGTTATGTCGTTCGTATCATGAAAACTGCTTATCAGGGGCTTCAGAGCTTATTTGACCATGCGAGTGACCTGATTCAGGTGACAGCATTGGATGGTGCTGTGCTCTACACCAACCGCACCTGGCAAAAGGTTCTGGGATACCAGCCTGCGGACGCTGGTGCATTGTCATTCCTGGAAATCCTGCATCCGGAAGACTGCGATCGCTTTCAGCATTGCTGTCATGAGCTAAAAACAAAGGGGGGCGATCGCCCCATGACACTGCACCTGAAGACGAAGATTGGGCAGTGGCTGACGGTGCAGGGGCAACTGCACTGTTTGCTGAAGGATCTGGAGGAACCGCAGTTCTGGAGTCTCTGGCGTGTGGTGAATTCCGAGCCATCTCATTTCCAGGCCGAGGAGGGGGTTTTGCAGCGGGTGGTTGATTCACTGCCCAGTTGCATCTCAATGAAGGATGTGCAGGGGCGTTTGCTATTGTCCAATCAGGCCATGGCAGAACTCTACAGCACAACCACAGAAAAGATTTTGGGAAAGCGGCTCACCGAGTTCCAATCTCACCTCAGCAGTGAACAACTCCAGGCTTACCAGGAGGAAGATCTGGCGGTGCTGAAAACCGGGCAAAGCCTGGTGAAGGAAGACTGTATCCCGCTTCCAAATGGCCAGTCACGCTGGTACCAGACGCTCCTGAAGCCGTTTATTAGTGACCAGGGGGAAGTCCAGGGGGTGCTGGTGAACTCCCTGGAGATTAGCGATCGCAAGCTGGCCGAACAAAAGCTGCTCCAGCGAGAACATTACCTGGCCACCCTGGTGGAGGTACAGCGCTACCTGCTGGAGTACGACTCGTCAGGTGCAATGCGGAGTGCTCATCAGCCTGAAGTTTGCTACCCGACGATTCTGAAAATCCTGGGGGAGGCTTCAGAATCGTCACGGGCCTACCTGTTCGAAAGCCATACCGGGCCTTCGGGCAAATTACTCATCAGCCAGCGGGCAGAATGGTGCGCACCGGGCATCTCCTCTGAGATCAACAACCCTCACCTGCAAAACGTTGTGCTGGAGCAGTTTCCCTTCCTGTCTCAGACTTTCCAGAGCGGCCAGGTGATGAGTGCAATTGTTACAGACCTGCCAGAACCAGAACGACAGGCGCTCCAGACTCAGGGAGTTCTCTCTATTCTCAACCTCCCTCTGATGGTGGACGATGAGTTTTTTGGCATCATCGGCTTTGATGATTGCGTTGAAGCACGGGTCTGGGACTCCTCAGAAATCGACTTCCTGCAAGCAGCAGCAGCAGCGATCGCCCTGTTTATTCAGGGGCAAAGGGCTGAGACGATCCGCCAGCAGGCCGAGACGGCGCTGCGACAGAGCCAGGAACGATTGCGGACAGTCATCGCCGCCGCCCCCATTATTCTCTTCGCAATTGACAACCAGGGACGATTTATTCTGTCGGAGGGTAAGGGACTGGAGCGACTGAGCCTATCTCCTGGTGAAGTAGTCGGCCAGTCGGTGTTTGAGATGTATCACGACATCCCCGCAATTGTGGAAAACATTTCACGAGGACTGGCAGGAGAGACGGGCAATTATGTTGTGACCGTTTCCGGAGTGACTTACGAATCGCAGTACAGTCCTCTGTTTGATGAGCAGGGAAACCAGATTGGCATCACAGCGATTTCGGTCGATATTACTGAACGTCAGCAGGCCGAGATGAAGATTTTTGAGGCCCTGCAAAGAGAAAAAGAGCTGAATGAGCTGCGTTCGAACTTTGTCACCACGGTATCTCACGATTTTCGGACGCCGCTGACGGTCATTCAGTCCGCCTCTGAGCTGTTGCAGTACAACGACTGGGATAGCCAAGAGCGATTAGAGTTTCTGACCCAGATCCGCACGGCGGTGCAGCACATGACCCATCTGCTCGAAGATGTCCTGCTGATCGGGCAGATCGAGTCAGGAAATATCCATTTCAAGCCTTCCTCTCTGGATTTGCATGGCTTCTGCGCCAGTATTATCGGTGAACTACAGATGGCCTACGGCAGGGACTGCCATTTTCAACTCACGGTTCATGGTCTTCCATTCCCCCTGCTGCTCGATCAGAAGCTGATCCGCCAGATTTTGACTAATCTGCTGTCCAATGCGGCCAAGTATTCTCCTCCCGGTTGTACCGTCGAGTTGCACGTCACCTACGCCTCTAACCAGATTATTCTCCAGATACAGGATCAGGGCATTGGTATTCCCAGAAGCGACAAAGAGGCTTTATTCAAGGCGTTCCATCGGGCCAGCAATGTCGGCAATATTGAGGGCACAGGACTGGGGCTGGCGATCGTCAAACACTGCGTTGACCTGCACCAGGGTCAAATCACCGTCCATAGTGAGATGGGAGTTGGCTCAACCTTTACGGTGACCCTCCCAGTTCAGCAGGGAGAGCATTGAGACACATCCAGATTGAGGGAGGAACAGCCATTCTCTCGTCCCCGGCTCCGGCTGTCAGGTGCGCTGCTGACGTTGTGCCAGACTGATGTAGTACAGCAGTTGCAAAACTGAAGTCACCGCAGCAGCGAGATAGGTCATAGCAGCAGCGGTCAGAACCTGGCGAGCGCCCTTTTCTTCCTGTTGGGTATCCAGCAACCCGGCTTCTCGCAGCAGCATTAACCCCCGGCGGCTGGCATCCAGTTCAATCGGCAGCGTCAGAATCGAGAACACAACCATCAAACCAAAAAAAACAACCCCCAACCACAGCAGCCCCGTCATGCTGAACATCAGCCCCAGAAGAATTGCGATGTAGGACACCGTGGGACTGAACCGCAGCGCGGGCATCAGGAATCCCCGCAGAACAATCAGACCAGACTTCGTCTGGTACTGCTGGACATGACCCAACTCATGTGCCGCCACTGCCATCGCGCCAATTGAGGGCTTATCGGCGATGACCGTAGACAGCCGAACGATGTTTGCGCGCGGATCATAGTGATCGGTCAACGCGCCACCCGTCCGTTCTACTGGGATCGTTTGCAGGGAGGTTCGCGCAAACAATGTCTGCGCCACCTCCATGCCCGTCATCTGTTCAGTGTTGGGGATGCGATCCCATTTGCTGAAGGTGCTTTGCAAATACATCTGCGCTAATCCTGACAGCACCAGCGTTGGTAGCGCAATGAAGAAAAAATAGGTTGGGTCAAAGTAGAACATGGCTTCAGTTTTGCTCCAAATGATCTGCTGTTCAAAGATCGCCGGAGTAAGTTTACCAGGAGAAGATAAGAATTTGCTATGGGACTGGACTTTTGACTAAATTGCGCCGATTTTTCCTGAAACACTGACTGAGTCAGCGTTTCAGGAAAAATCAGCACTAAAACCAAATATGCCGTGAAACGCCCTCGCAGAGGGCGTTTCACGGCATTGTAGAAAAAATAGTCAAAAGTCCAGTACGTAGAAGCGGTTCAATTTCGCATTCTTTAAGTTTCACCGCAACTATCCCGCTCCCTCGACTCCGCTCAGGGAGCGGCATTTTGTGAATCTCCAAAGCGTTCTTTCAAAAAATCCACCAGCAGTCGAACTTTCGTTGATAAATGACGATTGACGGGATAAATGACCGCGATCGCCAGTTCTGTTCCCCGATAGTCCGGCAGTACCCGCTGCAGCGTCCCCTGCTGTAGTTCTGCTGCCACAATAAACGTCGGCAGTAGCGTCACTCCTAACCCGCGCACTGCCGCATCTTTCAGGACTTCACCATTGTTGGAACACAGTACCCCGCTGACAGAAATGGTGTACTCCCCGTCAGGCCCAATCAACGCCCACTGGTTGGCGATCGCCAACTGACCATAGTGCAAACAAGAGTACTGGCTTAACTCACCCAGGTCGCCAGGTGTCCCATGCGCCTCCAGATAAGCCGGAGCCGCACACAAAATTCGCTCAACTGAAGTCAGGGAATGCATGATCAAACTGGCACTCTCCTGCGGCTCCGCAATCCGCACGGTCACATCAAACCCTTCTTCAATCGGATCAATGAAGCGATCGCTCAATGTTAACTGCACCTGAAGCTCAGGATACTGCACCAGAAAATCTGCCAGCGCCGGAGCCAGATACATCGTGCCAAAAGACATCGGCGCATTCACCCGCAACCGTCCCTTCGGCTCCTCATGCAATTGGGTAATCGATCGTTCCGCCGCCTCCAGACTCGCCAGAATTTCTACACACCGTTCATAAAAGGCCAATCCCGTCTCCGTCGGCGTCACCACCCGCGTACTCCGATGCAGCAACTGCACCCCCAACTCGTTCTCAAGGGCGATCACCAGCTTATTCACCACCGACCGCGACACCCCCATCTCCCTCGCCGCCGCCGCAAACCCTCCAGAATCTACCACCTGAGTAAACGCACGAAGACTATCAAACTTATCCATCTCGGCCTATTGTAGAAATTTTAGAGACAATCTGTCGATAAAATAGCATATTGTCTTTTATTTGAATCCAATTCATAATAGAAGAGTCAGCAAAAGGGTGGATGAGTGGATGAGTGGATGAGTGGGTGAGTGGATGAGTGGATGAGTGGATGAGTGGATGAGTGGATGAGTGGATGAGTGGGTGAGTGGATGAGTGGATGAGTGGATGAGTGGGAGGGTAAACAATGCTCATCCCTCCTGGTCTTGAGGCTGTCGAAAAATCCACCCAT
>JBIKWV010000374.1:0-5237 GCA_044356135.1 Elainellaceae cyanobacterium | reverse complement strand
TTTGAGCTGTGGGAACCGTTCACTGCGAAATTAACGGTTTTCTTCCCCCAAGGGCAACTGCATATTCTGAATGCCGCCTCTCCGATCTCGGCTCGAAAATCCCGCGTCTTCGTCCCCATCTGCCGCAACTTCGACAAAGACGCCCCCCTGCAAGACACCCTGGACTTTAACCATCAGGTGTTTGCCGAGGACAGAGCGATCGTTGAGGAACAATGGCCCGAAGACCTGCCCATCAACCTGGCGGACGAAGTTCACATCGCAGGGGACAAAAGCTCCATCTTCTTCCGCAAACGGTTAGCGGGGCTGGGGCTGGGGCGATCGTTCACGGCATAAGCTAAACCTCAGAGGTTTTGAAAACCTTCGAGGGTGCAACAAACCTCCGAGGTTTTCAAAACCTCGGAGGTTTAAGGTCAATTCCTCGCCACAGGGGATTCGCCAAACTGGTATCCTGAAGGCTGGGCCTGGCTGGCTTTTGCCCTGCTGTTTCAATTCCCCTTTAAGATATGTCGGCTGCGACTGCTCCCTCTCCCTCAATTCTCTCCTTCCCTCTCACCGCTGTTGTGGGACAGGAAGCGATTAAGCTGGCGCTGCTTCTCTGCGCAGTCGATCCAGGTCTGGGGGGTGTGGTGATCGCAGGACGACGCGGTACGGCGAAATCAGTCATGGCCAGGGCAATCCACGCGCTGCTGCCGCCGATTGAAGTCGTGAAAGGCTCCTGCGCCAACTGCGACCCAACCCAACCCAACACCTGGGACGATGAGACGCTCCAGCAGTATGCCGGAATTGAGCCACCGACCGAAGTCATTCCCTCCCCCTTCATTCAAATTCCGCTGGGCGTCACCGAAGACCGCCTGCTCGGTTCGGTAGATGTGGCCCAGTCCATCAAGAAAGGCGACACAGTATTTCAACCGGGACTGCTGGCAGAGGCCAACCGGGGTGTTCTCTACATCGATGAGATTAACCTGCTGGATGACCAGATTGCGAATCTGCTATTAGGGGCCATTTCTGAAGGACGTAACCAGATTGAGCGGGAAGGTATCAGCTTCCAGCATCCCTGTCAGCCACTGCTGATTGCCACCTACAACCCGGAGGAGGGTGACCTGCGGGAGCATCTGATTGACCGGATTGCGATCGCCCTCTCTGCCGATGCCGTACTGGGTCTGGACGATCGCGTGGAAGCCGTCGAGCGTGCCACCGAGTACGCCCAGTCTCCCCAAAAATTCCTGGAACTCTACACCAGCGAGTTAGATGATCTAAAAACCCAGATTATCCTGGCACGGGAATGGCTGAAGGACGTGCAAATCACCCATCAGCAGATTGAGTACCTGGTGAACGAAGCGCTGCGTGGTGGTGTGCAGGGCCATCGAGCGGAACTGTTTGCAGTGCGAGTGGCAAAGGCCAATGCTGCCCTGGAAGGCCGCACCGAGGTGATCGCCGAAGATCTGCGCCGTGCAGTAGAACTGGTGATCGTCCCCCGCGCCACGATTGTTCAAACTCCGCCAGAACAACCACCGCCTCAGCAACCACCGCCACCGCCACCGCCAGAAGCTCAGGATCAGAACCAGGAGGAGCAGGACGAGCAGGAGGAGGAAGAGGAGCAGGACGAAGACCAGCAGCAGGAGCCGCCTCAGCTCCCTGAAGAATTCGTGTTTGACCCAGAGGGCGTCATCCTCGATCCGTCGGTGCTGTACTTCGCCCAGATGGCCAACCGTCGCGGCAAGTCGGGTGCTCGTAGCCTGATCTTCTCGCAGGATCGGGGGCGCTACATCAAGCCGATGTTGCCGAAAGGGAAAGTCGTTCGGGTGGCGGTAGATGCCACACTGCGGTCCGCGGCCCCCTATCAAAAAGCACGCCGGATTCGTCACGCCGATGAACGGGTCGGCAATCCCCGCAAGCGCGTTTTCATCGAAGAATCCGACATTCGCACCAAGCGTCTGGCCCGCAAGGCCGGATCGCTGATCGTGTTTGTCGTGGACGCCTCCGGGTCAATGGCTCTAAACCGGATGAACTCTGCGAAGGGTGCAGTTCTCAGATTACTGACAGAAGCCTACCAGAGCCGCGACCAGGTGGCGCTGATTCCTTTCCGGGGAGAGCAGGCCGAAGTGCTACTGCCGCCCACCCGATCGATCGCCGCTGCCCGTCGTCGCTTAGAACGGATGCCCTGTGGAGGCGGTTCTCCCCTGGCTCACGGTCTGACTCAGGCGGTGCGCGTGGGAGTGAATGCCCGTCAGTCCGGTGATGTGGGTGAAGTGGTGGTGGTGGCCATTACCGATGGTCGGGGCAATGTGCCGCTGGCGCGATCGCTCGGTGAACCCATCCTCGACGACGTAAAACCCGACATCAAAGCCGAACTGCTGGATATCGCCACCAAAATCCGCGCTCTGAACATCCAACTGCTGGTGATCGACACCGAGAACAAATTTGTCTCCACCGGGTTCGCCAAAGAGCTGGCCCAGAAAGCGGGCGGAAAATACTACCACCTACCAAAGGCGACGGATGCGGCGATCGCCTCCATGACCCAGGGCGCTCTCCGCGATGCCAAAAACCGATAGAAGCAAACCCCAGGACGCCGAACCTTCTCTGGAAGAGGCCGCGCCTTTCCTCCATATTCCTGTATTGCCGCAGGAGGTACTGGAGGGGTTGGCCATTCGTCCCGGTGGGCTGTACCTGGACGCAACCCTGGGTGGTGGCGGACACAGCCGTTTAATTCTGGAGGCGGCTGCCGATGTACGGGTGGTAGGAATTGACCAGGATGCGAGGGCGATCGCCGCCGCCAGGGAGAATCTGGCAGTGTTTGGCGATCGCCTGCAAACCTGGCAGGGCAACTTTGCCGACTACGATCCAGACGACCAACCGTTTGATGGAATTCTGGCGGATCTGGGGGTGAGTTCTGCTCAGTTTGACGTGCCAGAGCGGGGATTCAGCTTTCGTCACGAGGCTCCGCTGGATATGCGCATGAACCAGCAGCAGGATCTTACTGCCGCCGACATTATCAACACCTGGGACGAAACAGAGCTGGCCAATCTGTTCTATCACTACGGCGAAGAAAGGCTCTCCCGCCGATTTGCCCGCCGCATTGTAGAACGTCGGCCCCTGAGCACCACCACCGAACTGGCGGAACTCATCTTCTACGCCTCGCCTCCCAGCTATCGGCATGGACGGATTCACCCGGCCACTCGCGTATTTCAGGCGCTGCGAATTGGGGTGAATCGGGAGCTGGAGGTGCTGGAGCAGCTATTGGGGCGGGCGATTACCTGGTTAAAGCCGGGGGGACGGTTAGTGGTGATCAGCTTTCACAGCCTGGAAGACCGAATCGTGAAGCACCGCATGAAAGAAGCACCAGAATTAAAGGTGCTAACGAAAAAGCCAATTCTGGCCCAGGAAGCGGAGTTGCAGCAGAACCCAAGGGCGCGATCGGCGAAGTTAAGGGTTGCAGAGAGAATCGCGCCGCCTGATACCGCCTCCGTCGGTTACTGATGGGGTTTTTGGGATGCTCGCTTAGCGAGCATCCCAAAAACTATTTCTTATCGCTGGATAATGGATGAAACCCCAAATTAGAAGGAGCCGTGGCGCTACAGCGCCACGGCTCCTTCTACTTTGGGGTTTGGTTCTAAACCAGGTTAAACCGTCCCACCGAGCCAACGTTGGCGACCCCACGCTGTCCCATATTGACGTAGTAGAGGTAGCCATCTGGCCCGTTGACCAGTTGCACATCCCAGTCCTGCCCCGGCATCACGGGTCGGATATCTCGGACGCTGCCATCGCTGTTAAAGAAAGTGGCGAAGACATTGTTGTTGAAAACATCGGTGAAGAACAGCGCGCCCCGGAACTGCTCAGGGTAGAGGGTGCCCGTATAAAAATCCCCCATAATGATGGCGTTCGCTCCGTCCTGGTCGTGGCTACGGCCCACCAGCGGGGCAACGACCCGTGACAAACCGCCGCTGCCGTAGAAAGCCTGGGACTGGGGCAGGTTGCGGTATCCCCCCTGCTCCTCGCTCACCCCGCGACCGCCCTCATAGTAGGGCCAGCCAAAGTTTGCCCCGCGCCCCCGGTTGATTTCTTCCCAGGTGCCAAAGCCCACGTCTCCGATGTAGGGAGTATTGGTTCTGGGGTTAATGGCGAAGCGGAAGGGATTCCGCAGGCCGTAGTTGAGAACCTTCGAGCGGTTGCTGTTGGGGTCACCATTGAAAAAAGGATTATCTGACAAACCCTGGCCCGTCAGCGGATCGATACGCAGGAGCTTCCCCGACAGGTTATCGAGATCCTGTACCCGGAAGGTGCGGGGATCGACGCCGTTGTAGGATGTGCCATCGCCATTGCTGACAAACAGCGCTCCGTCGGTGCCAAATTTGAGGAAACCAATGGAGTGGGTATCGCTGTCGGTGGCCAGGTAGTCGCGGATGTTATTCGTACCACCCTCCCGCAGAGATAGCGGAGCGTTGATCGTGGTACCGTTGTGAATCCCGGAGGGGGGATTCGCAAAGTTGGTCGAGCTGTTGGTTCCGGGATTGCTGGTGAACTGCCAGTTGCTATTCGTGCCCAGCAGCACCACTTCACTGCCAGGGATCACCGTTCTGAAGCCCGTAGCGGGGTCAGCCGTGACGCGGCTCAGGCGGGAGGGACGGTTGCCCAGCCCATCACGCCCACCATCGCCGGAAAAACCAGCCGCCTCCGGTGGGTCGTAGGTATACAGCAGGTAAACGTAGTCCCGTCCTCGGTTTTGCCCAAAGTTGGGATCAACTGCGATGCCCAGCAGCCCCCGGTCATTCACCGGGTTTGAGTTGACTCGCGGGGAGATATCGGTGAAGGAACCACCCAGGAGTTGGCCATTCTCAATGATGCGAACCACACCACCCTTCTCAGCGACATACATGAGGCGGCGACCGGAGCCATCCAGCGGTGGCGTCCAATCAATCGCAGTCGGAGCATTCAAGCCACTCACCAACGCCGCTCGGGCAAATCGCCCCGTCGCATCACCGTCCAGAATGTTGACGGTAACACCGTTGGGAGAACCCAGGGGCACGCCGCTCACATTTCTGAGCCGCACCCGGAACGATTCATTCTCCTCGATCGCTGTGTTCGTCAGCGTGGGGATGTTCACGGTTTGCATCACCTGGCCAGGGGCGAACCGGATCAAGCGCCGCACCGCCTGGTAATCCTGCCCTGCGATCGCTGTCCCATTCAGCGTTTCCAGGAGCGCCGTAGCAGTGCCACTGACATCGCCATTGCGGCGAATG
>JBIKWV010000373.1:0-5239 GCA_044356135.1 Elainellaceae cyanobacterium | reverse complement strand
ATATTCCTCTCCTAGCACAAATCTTTCAACTCATCGACATCTACGATGCTCTGACCCACGAACGTCCCTATAAATCGGCCTTTTCCCCACAAGAGTCCATCAATATTATGCGCGAAGAGACGGAAAAAGGATGGCGTAGCCCGGAGCTAATGGATCTGTTCGCAGAGTTCATTCAATCCAGGATTGCAGTGGAAATCGATACTCATCTAAGCTTATCTCAAACATTCTGAGCGGATAGAGCTACAGTGGTAAAGTGCTAGTTTTGGCACATTCGTAGTAAACGGTAGGACATTATGACCAAAGGACAGGGATTCGGCGGCTTCGGTCTGGGCAAGATGAAGGAGCTGACTGAAGCATTTAAGAAAGCCCAGCAGGTTCAAGAAGGCGCAAAGCGCCTTCAGGAAGAACTGGAAGTCATGGAGATCGTTGGTGAATCGGGTGGTGGCGCAGTAAAAGTGGTGCTGAGCGGCAACCAGGAACCTCGCCGGGTCGAAATTTCCCCCGATGCCCTGGGAGAGGGTGCAGAAGTGCTGTCGGATCTGGTATTGGCCGCAGCCAAAGATGCCTACAACAAATCGACTCAGACTATGCGAGAGCGTATGGAAGAACTGACGGGCGACTTGCGGTTGCCCGGAATGTAAGAGGCTTTCAATACATAAAGATAAGGAGATTTCCAGCAATGAAATTGCCTGCGTTGTGTGGGCGGTTCCAGCCGTGTAGCGGGTGGAACCGCCCGCACAACGGGTAAATTCTTTTGCAGAAATCTCCTAAAAAGCCAGCATCAGCCTGACACAGCTTTGCAGCGTCAGGCTGATGCTGGCTTTATCTCTATGGCGCAGAGGATTCTCGCAGGTCATAGAGCTGCATCACCAGGTTCAAAATCTTGTCGCCGTAGTTTGGGTCTGCTGACCAGCGCCCGCTCAACTGCTGCACCAGTGGCGCGACCCCCCTTGCAATAAAACGGAACCGGGGATCAACCAGTCCCTGCACCAAAGGGGCTGTGCTGCCATACGCCTTAAGATGCTGAATGTGGGCGCGAACCCCAATTCGGACACTGGGAAACGAGGCGTAGTTCGTACTGCCGCTGACATCCCCCAAACTGGCAAAATTGTTTTGTTCTGGGCGAATTGCGCCACCAAAACGCAAGAAGCTGGTTTCCAGGCACATCTGACAAAAGGCGATGTCGTGATTGACCCCTTCGATCGCTGCCTCCTCCCGATAAATCCGGGCAATATCGGGGTAGCGATTCACTGCATCAGCATTGTTGTTCCGTAGAAAAACATTGAGCTGCATTTCGGTGGTCGTGCCTCTACCCATAATTCGATCAATCTGACCAGGACAGGGGGTCATGTTGCGCAGAATCACTGTTCGCGTTGCACCGTCCCAGTTCACCGAAATCCCGAAGGGACGCAGATCAACTGCTTTCACGTAGACAATCCCAGCAACCTCGCGCCGCTGCACATCAGGAGCCTGGGTCAGGTCAATTCCTAGCTGGTCAACCAGGTCAATCGGGATGTAGGAGTTTTCGTTGATGAGAAGCCCTTTTTCGTCGTAGATACCACCGTTAATGTTGATGTCAATGGTAGGGTAGGTTCCTGGTTGTTGTCCTCCTCCCACTGCCCGGCTCCAGGAGGTCAAGCCATCTGCAAGTCCCACCGCAAAATCTCGCCGACGATTTTGCAGCAGGCCGCGATCGGTTGGGTTGGTCAGAAAACCGAGGGTCATCTGAAGCGAGGGAATCGTTAACTGTCGGCAGAAGGCAAGGCCATTGATGCCACCTTCAGTGTCAGGTCTGGCTCCTCGACTGGGTAGTTCGGGCACTCGCCGGAGTAGCGCCAGCAGCATCAGTTCAGCATGGCCTCTACGCTGGTCATTATTCGCCACGTAAAACACACTGGCTCCCCGCACATTCGGATTAGTGGCTGCATCCATGTGAATTTCAAGGGCTACGTCCCCCGTCCGGGCGCGGCTATTGATCCAGCTAATGGTCTGGGCTGCACTCAGGTCATCGGGCACCGAGAGGACTTCAAACTGGCGCGATCGCAGCTCTGCCACCACCAGATCCCTCGTCTGGATCATCTCCCGCGCCTCAGTCGTTCCGCCAGCGACAATTCCTGGATCAACCCCTGACCCCTCTGTCCCACCGTGACCCGCAGAAATAAAGATGCGTCCCATCAAAACCCGTCCTCACTCCCGTAAGCAGCATTGAACCAAAGACCATCATTGCATAGGGCGGATCGGATGGGCCTGGGATTTTTCCTGTAAGGATTGCGGATTCAACCCCCTGTGGGGCGGGTGTCTCACCCGCTCGGATGGGCATCTTGCCCATCCCACAAAAAATACTGGAGTTTTGACTATTTCTCCATAACGCCATGAAACTCTCTCCTGGACAACATTTCATGGCATTGTTCGCTTTTAGCACCGATTTTTTCTGAAATCTGGTGCTGCCAGCGTTTCAGAAAAATCACTGCGATGAGTCAAAAGTCCAGAATGTGAGCAGAAAGAAAAAAAAGGGAGAGCCATTTGGAACTCTCCCTACCATCAGGGTGCATCTACATAGCGTATTATGCCATCTAGGGGGTGGGGGGTGTCACCCCCTATTGCAAAAAATTTTGAAAAAAAGCCCTCTTTTCGTGAAAACTTCTAGAATCTCCCGCAATATGGCTTAAAAATGACCCACTTTGAGACTTTGTCCTCCTCGCCCGTGGAGGACAAAGTCTTCTGTCCAGTTTGATGAGAGCAAAGCGATATTAGCCATCCAGCTTTTTCTGCAAGAGTTGGTTCGTCAGCTTCGGGTCAGCGCGTCCTCCAGTCTGCTTCATTACCTGACCAACAAAGAAACCCAGCAGGTTTTTCTTGCCACCGCGATATTTCTCCAGTTCAGAGGGATGGGCGGCAATGACGGCATCGATCGCCACTTCAATCGCCCCCGTATCTGAAATTTGAATCAATCCCTTACGCTCCACCAGTTCCTTGGCAGAGCCACCCTCGGCAAGTAACTCCGGCAGAATGTCTTTGCCAATTTTGGTGCTGATAGTATTGGACTCGATCAGGGAGATCATTTCCGCCAGGGTGATTGGCGTCAGGGGAATTTCCTCAATCCGTTTGTTTTCCTTATTCAGGTAACCGCTGATATCTCCCATAATCCAGTTGGCGGCCTGTTTGGCAGGGGCACCTGCGGTAACGACAGCCTCGAAGTACTGGGCGATCGCCCGATCATCGGTCAGCACTCGCGCATCGTAAGCTGACAGACCCAGTTCAGTTTCATAGCGGCTGCGCTTCTGAGCAGGCAGTTCCGGTAGCTCAGACTGCCAGACCTGGAGCTGTTTTTGGGAAACCTCAATGGGGCCCAGGTCAGGTTCAGGGAAGTAACGGTAGTCGCTGGATCCTTCCTTCAGGCGCATACTAATCGTGCGCTGTGCTCCTTCTTCCCAGAGGCGCGTCTCCTGGTAAATGCGCTCCCCAGATTCGATCGCCCCAATCTGTCGTTCAATCTCGTAGTTGATGGCCTTCTCAATGGCGCTGAAGGAGTTCATATTCTTGATCTCAACCTTCGTGCCAAATTTCTCTGTGCCTACCGGACGCACTGAGATGTTCACGTCACAGCGCAGGGAACCTTCCTGCATATTGCCGTCACTGACCCCCAGGTAGCGCAGGATTCGCCGCAGCTCTTGCGCATACTCTGCCGCTTCCCGCCCCGATCGGATATCCGGCTCCGAGACGATCTCTACCAGAGGGACACCCGTACGGTTGAAGTCCACCAGGGAGTAGGTAGAGCCAGAGAGGCGATCGCTCCCCGCGTGAACCAGCTTCCCAGCATCCTCCTCCATGTGCAGACGGGTAATGCCGATACGCTTACGAGTCACAGAGCCACCCTTATCTGCCAGCTCGATCTCCAGCCAGCCGTGTTCGGCGATCGGCAGGTCGTACTGCGAGATCTGGTAGTTTTTGGGCAGGTCAGGATAGAAATACTGCTTGCGATCAAACTTGCTATACTCGGCGATCGTACAGTTCAACGCCAGCCCTGCTTTGACGGCATACTCCAGCACCCGCTGGTTCAGCACTGGCAGTACCCCCGGCATTCCCATACAAATGGGGCAGACGTTTTCATTGGGGGGGGTGTTGAACTCGGTGGAGCAGTTGCAGAAAATTTTGGAATTGGTCTTGAGCTGGCAGTGAGTCTCCAGCCCGATAATGGCTTCGTATTGAGTTTTTGCAGGAGCGGCAGTCGTCATAGCATCTGAGCAATATTTGTTGGGGCGTAAACCGTTGGCTCCATTTTAGCGGGATTCGGACAGGCGTTAGAATGTCGATCCACTGGGGTGCTGTAGAGACGGCTTTCTGTTAAAGTCTAATTTTTCGGTTTTAGTTGGGTGAGGTAGGTGTGGAAGTACAGCAGTCGAGTCCTTTAGAGCCGCTGGTTCAGAAAATTGGAGAGGCGGTGTTGGCGACAACCGATACGGTGGAAACCCTGGCGGAGCAGATGGATGTGCTGACCAAGCAGGTGCAGCAGCAGGGATATCAGATCTTTGCTTTGAGCGATACGGTGCAGACGCTGGCGGAGAATCAGGATGCGGCGCTGGAGCGATTGGGAAGGTTGACGGAGGTGCTGGAGCGGTTGGTGCGGGCGATCGAGGACGCAGATGAAGGAGGGTGATGCGGATGAATATAGATGGGGTGAACGCAGATGAACGCAGATGAACGCAGATGGGTGGCGATAGGGGGGATAGGGGCAATGGGTAGGGGCTTAGCATTCGGCAGACTATTTTTGTTTATCTCGCAGAACGTGAAGGCCGAATGCTAAGCCCGCGATGGTGAGCCGAAGTCTGGTGAAATTCCAACGGAACGAAAAAGGATTATCGGTAGTGGGTGCAATAAGTTGGCGAGATCGTTATAAATTGGGAAATCAGTATTGTTTAAGGATCGGCGGCTGATGTCACGGGCTGAGCAACTCAGACAAGACTGGCGATCGCGCCTCCAGGCAGACCACCCGAAACAGTCGCCTGCGGTTCATGAGAGCATTATTAACTGGCTGTTGGGGGAGTCGCCCGAACGGTTAGATTCGCTTGAGGGGGGGCAGTGGGTGATCGTTCAACAGGCGATGGATTACCGTTTTCGAATCCTGGAGCAGCGGTATTTGAATGTGGCCCAGGAGCGAGCGTATCGGAATCTGCTCCAGCGGTTAAACGGGTTGTTCCTGATTCGCAGTAAGGTGCGGACGTGGGTGGCGCTGTCGCGC
>JBIKWV010000372.1:0-5242 GCA_044356135.1 Elainellaceae cyanobacterium | reverse complement strand
GGCTTCGCCCGCGCCACTCGCAAAACTGGGATACACCCGTGTTGGATGGTCAATGGGTAACGGGTAATGGGAAGTTAATTTTCGTCTTCACGGGAGATCTGTAGCTGGATATAGACCAGGACAAGGGCGATCGCCAACAACACCGTCGCCGCCGCTGAGGCAAACCCAAAATCAAACTGGGCGAACGCCTGATCATAGATATAGAAAACCAGCAGGTTGGTCGAATTCAACGGCCCACCCCCCGTGATGATGTAGGGCTGCTCGAAGCTGCGCAGGGTAAAGATAGCGGTGGTAATGGTGGCAAAAATCAGCGTTGGGCGGAGGCCAGGGAGTGTTACGTGCCAGAACTGCTGCCAGCCGTTGGCCCCGTCCAGTTCTGCCGCTTCATAGCGACTCTGGGGGATGGTCTGGAGTCCGGCCAGGAAGACGACCATGTTGAAGCCGATCTGTTTCCAGGTGCTGAGTAGAATCAGGACGGGCATGGCCCAGGTGGTGCTGGCCAGCCAGGGGATGGGTTCAATGCCAATGTTGGACAGAAAGCCATTCACCGGGCCGTCGTTCTGAAACAGCCAGCGGAAGCCGAGGCCAACCGCCACCAGGGAGGTCACCGAGGGGATGAAGTAGGCGGTGCGCAGCAATCCCCGGAAGGCGACGGACCGATTGAGCAGGACTGCCAGCGCCAGGGGGATGACCAGGCTGGGGATGACAGTGGCGACCGTGAAGTAAACCGTGTTGCCCAGCACCTGCCAGAAGTCGGGGCTGAGAACCAGCCGCCAGTAGTTGCGCAGACCAACCCACTGCACTCCGGCACGGGTAAAGCTGCCCTGGGTGAAGCTGAGGTAGGCCAGGTAGGCGATCGGGTACAGCACAAAAATCCCCAGCAGCACCAGTGCCGGAGCCAGAAATAGCCAGGCTTCCAGAGTTTCGCGGCGATCGCCACCGATTTGCTTTCCAGTTGACTTAGAAGGATTCAAGCGCAGTTGGCCGTTTGCTACACCCTGCACTATCGCACAGTCCGACCAAACACCTCAAGCCAAAACATCCCGCAGCATCGAAAGCTATGCTGACACAATTTTAGAACCCTGAGACCCCCAAAAGCTGTTTCGCCCTTCAACTTCGCTCAGGGCGAAACAGCTTTTTTTGGGGTCAGGCCCGCTTAGTGCCGATCCGAAAGCCGAAAACCCAAATTCTGGAGGGCGCGACGCTGTGGTGTCACGCCCTCCAGAATTTGGGTTTTCGGATAGGCTCTTACTAACCAAATTAGCTGATGGTGGTGATGCCGCCAGCAGGACGATTGGTGACGTTCAGAGAAGCAAGGCTGGCGCCCTGGACGATGCCCACCAGTTCATCGGGGAAGAACAGGGGCTGGTCGATATAGATGCCGACGCCAGAGACACCGCCGACGGAGACACCAGCCAGACGGTAGTTGACGCCGCCCTTGAGCTGGATAGTATCCTGGCCATCGGTGAAGTCGCGGACGAGGGCATAGTCAGTGGTGCCGTTGGTGAACAGATTGCCGTCGTCGTAGAAAGTCTTGGTGCTGGTGCCGAGGACAAAGGTATCTCGACCTGTACCGCCAAACAGGATGTCGATCTCACCGCGTCCGGGATTCACTGCGGCTGGATCCGCACCAATCAAGATGTCTTCGCCCGTGTCGCCGAACAATACGTCTCGGCCTGTGCCACCGATCAGGCGATCATTGCCGCCTTCGCCCAGCAGGCGATCGTCACCTGCCTTACCTTCCAGCAAGTTGCTAAAATTATTGCCCTGAATGAAGTTGTTCAGGTTGTTACCCGCGCCAGAGAAGGCAAAGCCTGTGAGGGTCAGATTTTCTACATTTGCACCGAGGGTGTGGCTGACGGAGGAGCGCACCAGGTCAATGCCTTCGCCCAGACCTTCAATGACGCGATCGCCAAAATTATCTACCACAAACGTATCGTTGCCCCGACCACCGGACATGGTGTCAGCCGCCAGCCCACCATCAATGAAGTCGTTGCCGTCCAGACCTGCAAGGCGATTGCTGAAGCTGTTGCCAATGATCGTGTTATTCAACTCGTTGCCCACGCCGGAGATAGCTGACCCTGTCAGCGTCAGATTTTCTACGTTGGGAGTCAGAGTGTAGCTAATGGAGGAAAGAACCGTGTCGGTGCCCTGGCCTGCAACTTCGATGACGCGATCGCCCTGGTTGTCTACCACATAGGTGTCGTTACCCTGGTCACCATACATCGTGTCACTGCCGATACCGCCATCCAGGTAGTCGTTGTTGCCAATCAGCGGAATAAGTGGCAGGTCGATGTTCGGTAGATCATTGCTGGGAGCCACCTGGAGCGGCAGGATAGGGGTGGGGAAAACGGGGGGAACCGGAATCGTGGGGCGGGGGATAGGGAGTCGGATAATGGGCGGAAGAATCACCAACCGCTCCCGATCGCCGTACAGCACATCATTGCCGAATCCACCGTTCAGGCGATCGCTACCGCCCCGTCCGTAGATGGTGTCGCTGAAAATCGTGCCGTTCAGATTGTCGTTAAAATTGGTTCCGGTAATAATAGCCATTTTCAGGAATTCCTCTCAGTTGAATGTCGAATCACTGCTCCTGCAACATTCAGTCAGGTATTGGGTGAATGTTTCAGGTTGCGCTTGAAGACTTATCGGAGGTGGCTGAGAGGATTATGCGGGCTTTACGTAAACTTTACATTTATCGGAAACGCGATCGCCCCTTGCGTATTCTGTAGAAGCAGTTACCGAGTGAAGGAGGATTGCCCAAATGGCCACCAAACGCAAACGCGCTCGCGCTAGAGGCAGAAACAGCGCCACTTTTTGGGGGGATGGTCGGGCGGGGATTCCCGATCGTTTCATTCCAGAGTGGAACCTGCCCTACCCCAGCGGTGACCTGAACGAGCGAACACTGCTGGGCATTGACATTCAACTCGCACCCAACCAGAGTCTACGCCCCCTGGCGCTACGGGTGAATAACGATGGTATCGTGGATGGCACCAACATTTTTGTATTAACGCTGGATGGCGACACCACGGGCGTTGGCTTTACAAAGGAAACCTATCTGCTTCAGGAGTCCTGGGACACCACGATCAACGGATTTGGGGGGGCCAATCTGTTCTCCTACACCGCCGACCAGCTCAACACCTGGCGAGCCGCAATGGCTCCCGTCAATCTCCAGACTCGCCCCAACGAAACGCCTCTGGTCACCCGCACAGGCACCTTCCGAGAAGCGCTAATCGTCATCATTGATGCCCAGGGGCCAGCCCCCATCCAGCTCGGCCCCCAAAACAACACCATCAACGCCGGAGACGCGATCCATGTGATCTATGGAGGTGCTGGAAACGATGTCCTGCGCGGTGGGGGTGGCGGTGACACTCTACGAGGTGAAGTGGGGAATGACGTGCTGGAGGGGCAGGCGGGCAACGATACCCTGCTGGGCGATGAAGGTTTTGATGCGCTGCGGGGAGGAGAGGGCGACGACTATCTCAACGGTGGCGCAAATAATGACAACCTCCAGGGGGGCGCTGGCCGCGACATTATGGATGGGATGTCGGGGAACGATCGCCTGTTTGGTCAGGAGGATACCGACGCAATGTTTGGCGGCGTCGGGGACGACAGTCTATATGCTGGGCCTGGAGAGGCATTTTTGAGTCAAAAATTAAATGGCGGCGAAGGCAATGACCTGCTGGTGGGTGGCGATGGTCCCGATGAGCTGGATGGCGGCTCGGGGCGCGATCGCATGGAAGGAAATCTGGGCGACGACACCTATTTTGTCGATAGCTACTGGGATGTAATTGTTGACACAGGTGGGAATGATCTGGTTCGCACAGCGATTAACTGGAATTTACAGGCGGGACTGGAAAATATCAGCCTGCTCCCTGAAACAATCGCTGCTAACGCCAATGGAAATAATCTCAATAATTTGATGGAGGGGAATGAACTGAATAACACGCTGGCGGGCGGCGCTGGTGATGATTTTCTTCTCGGTAAAGACGGCAGCGATAATTTGATTGGGGGGGATGGTAACGATCGCCTCGATGGTTTTGGCTTTCTGCCTACAGACACCGAGTTTGACACGCTCACAGGCGGTGGTGGTACAGACACCTTTGTCTTAGACAGCTTCGGCACCCTCCACTACAAAGGCAATGGAAACACCATCATCACTGATTTTCGTAAACTAGAAGGAGACCTGATCCGGCTCCCCGGCAGCAGCGCCAATTATTTCCTGGATACTGCCAACAACTTCAGCGGCAGCGCAGCCCCCGACACCACGATTTATTTCCAGGGACCCGGTGGATTTGATGCGATCGCCATTCTCTCCGATGTGACGATTGGATTTTCCGATTTGACTTTTTCCGGGGGAACGGTTGGGTAGGGGTGCAGGAAAGCGGAGCAGTTGTGAAACAGTTCATTGGGTTATCTGTAACGGCCATCTTGCTGGGGGGTCCGGGCCTTCCCGCAGCAGGGCAAATTGTGGGCGATCGCACGCTCCCCAACCCCTCCCAGGTGCAGCCCGCTGGCAACACGCTGGCGATTCGAGGCGGCACCCAGCGCGGCACAAATTTGTTCCACAGCTTTGAATCCTTCTCCGTGCCCCAGGGAAGAACTGCTTCGTTTCAAGACGTTAGTCCCCAGGTGGCGAATATCTTTGCGCGGATTACGGGCAATACGGTGTCACAAATTGATGGGCGGTTGCAGGTGCTGTCGTCCGGCGGAGCAGTAAATCTGCTGCTGCTGAACCCGAACGGGATTGTGTTTGGCCCCAATTCGTCCCTCAATGTCCCCGGATCTTTTCTGGCTACCACAGGCGATCGCGTTCTATTTCAGGATGGCGTCCAGTTCAGCGCCAGTGCGCCCCAGGTAGCCCCGCTGTTGACGGTGAGTGTTCCGGTTGGCCTCCAGTTTGGCAGTCGTCCAGGGGATATCGTTAACCGTTCGGGAGCCAATGACTTCGAGAGTTTCGGGTTGCAGGTGCCGGAGGGGCGATCGCTGCTACTCCTGGGGGGAAATTTGGTGATGGATGGAGCCATGACTGCTGAGCAGGGGCGAGTCGCATTGGGAAGCGTTGGCGCAGGGCAGCGGGTGGGATTGCAGACGCTGGGGGAAAACTGGGCAGTCGATTTAGACACGGTGCAATCTCTGGGCAACATTGACTTGTTTGGGGGGGCGCTGGTGGATGTTGGCGGTGATGCGGGGGGAGCGGTGCAGTTGTGGGGCGATCGCATCGGACTCAGCGAAGATGCCC
>JBIKWV010000370.1:0-5244 GCA_044356135.1 Elainellaceae cyanobacterium | reverse complement strand
GACTGAAATAACCCCTTGTGCTGGCAAAAATCATAGATATAGAGATCAATCGTCTTCGCAGCCAAAATACCCAGTGGGGGAACCAGCAGCAAATAGTGGTACTGCCACCAGCTCTGACGCTGGATCAGAATAACGGCCAGCCCCACAACCGACCAGAATATGAGGCCGAGGAATAGTAGTGATTGGGCAGGCTTGATCAGCGTGAAGTACATGGCGGGGATGGCCAGCAGGATTAATAGGGCAAATCGACTGCCAAACCAGATTAAGCCTTTGGTGAGTTGTTCAAAATTGGTTTTTGCCACCTCCTCGAGAATGCGTGGAGGATAAACAAAAAACGTTTCGTACAGAATCGGTAGAGCATCCTGAATGGCAAAGTAAACCACCGTCAGCCCGATGGGAAGCGCAACGCCAGCAATAATGGTAGCGATCGCCACGAGGACAGACCTGACCCAACGCTCCCGTTGATGCAGTACCAGATACAGCAGGGCGCTGGCCCAGATGGGGAGGAGAATCAGCAGGAACAGCGATTTGAATAGAAAGGCGATCGCCCCCATGACGCCAGACAATCCCCAGAAAAGATTTCTTCGATGAGTAGTTTGCGCAGCCTTTGTCGAAAAGTAAATGCAGAGATATAGCGGAAACGCCACTAACCCTTCTACCTGCGTCAGGTGCCATCGGCTGGTGACACAGTAGTAGGCTCCCACGGTCAGCAGCGGAACCAGCGCCAACGCCAATGAGCTATGAAACCACGGCCTCAATGTCAGCAGCAGCAAGACGGATAACGCGAGCAGGTAGAGGAGTTCAAACAGGTGGATTCCGACTTCGCTGGTGCCAAACAGCAGGGCTGCGAGGTAGTAGAAATAAAAAATTCCCGGTTGCTTAATGTCCCAATAGTCCCGATAAAGGACTGCCCCCTTCATCATCTCTCGCACACCCACCGTAAAAAATGCCTGATCACCGTGAAAAGGCATCGGCAGGTTAATCAGTCCTAGTACTGCAACGATCACCAGAACCAGCAGACTATAACGATTCAGACCGCATGGGGCTTTGGAAAACACCATAATTCATGCAACGCCGCGAAAGTGAAACATCCTGCAAACCACCTTGTTGCAGGATACCCATTTTAGTTAGCGGGGGGGCGATGCGAACATGCGAACAGGAGTTTCAGTGCTCCGTTCCGCTCTAAGCCAATTCATGGTTGGCATAGGCAAGCAGCTTTCCTACCAGATGTCTCACTCGAACTCTGACGCGATCGCTCGTACTCAGTCGAGACATACCTCGAAGGATGGTTCGGCATGGGAAGTTATACAGTGTCCCAAAGTAAATTGGCTGTCCCGATGCTGGCTGATACTGAAGAATCAGGCGAATTCGGTGGATCAAGGGCTTTCTTGCTTCGGGAAGACGCTTCGAATTACGCTAAAGCAACAAAGCAGTGCAAAAGTCCTTCAGACTTCAGTTCTCCTCCGGAGTTGACATTTTGCACAGCAGCAACATGCGCTGGAGTGCCTGTACTGGCTTAACAGATGTTTATGTCTCAAGCCTTTTCCACACTCCAAAGCCATCAGCTTTGCCCCCCAACCCCCGACGTGGCTCCTTACAGCGCTTTGCGCTGAAATAGAGCCAAGGTTTTGTTTGGAAGTCTCACACGGCTTCCAAACAAAATTTTGTAAGGCGTCTCTTTTTCCAGGTAGCGATCGCCCCTCATCGCTCGGTAGTGTTTCAAAAGTGTTGATGGTTTTTGTGGAAGCGGTGCAACGCGACGCTTCCACAAAAACCATCAACACGTCTAGAACAACACCCATCTCTCCAACGACTACAATAGAGAATATTCTGGCTCAGGAGTAGATGCCCCGATGGCTCTCACCGCGAAACAGTTGGCAGACCTGATGCCCGATGCCACCCAGTTAGAGAGTGATGAGCCAGAGATGGAGAGTTCCCTGCATTATGCTCAACTGGCCTACTGCTCCCCTATCTGGAGTGGCGAACCGCTATTTCACGAAAGCGGGTGAACTGGTGTTGTCTCCCGTAGAACAAGCGGAATTGTCGCAGCAGCAGGCGCAACAGACACAACTGGAAGCAGCCCAGGCACAGCAGCAGGCGCAACAGGCTGAGTGCACTGTTGGCAGAGCAGTTAAGAGCATTGGGGATTGAGCCAGAGGGGTAGCGATCGCTCTGCCACCCATTAGCTTTTTTGTTTGCAGTGTTCCGAGAGCGATCGTTCTCCAAATTCAAGGATAACTATTTGCGTCTGTTCACTCAATCTTATATTCCGCAGGTTGACAGAAGATTTTTTCCGTGTGTTCAGAAAGAATCAGTTCTATAGCAATCCTATCTGATTTGTGAGAGGGGGCAGGGGCACACCCCCTTCTCACAACCGATTTAGGATTGCTATAGAAGTGTATGGACTCAGCGGGGGAGAAAAAGGTTATTCAAAATCTTTCCTTTAAGATTCTTGTCAATATTAATATCTTGATTTAAGCAGTCAACTAGGACTCTATTTGCGCGATAATAATTCAGCAGTAATTGATGTGAACTATCAAGATTCTGCCAATTGTGCCCAATATTACGATGCTGATAAACTGTTTGTTTCAACTTCTCAGTCCAACGCAGGCCGTTATCCTGAAACCATGAATCGAAATACTCAGGATCTTTTGAATTTGATGCCAACTCATCTCTCAGTTGCTTTAATTCCTCACCTAGCTCAGACTGAATGTTACAAGCTAAATTAAGGGGTATTTCAGAGGAATATTGATTGTTGCTAATATATTTGTTGAATTTAGAATAGTCGAAACTCAAAGTCTGGATGAGTACAAAATCTTGAGGGATTTCATTGCTGAGGTCGATTTTAAAGATGTGAAAGGGAGATTTAAGCCTGACAGCGGGGCTGTAGATATCCAGTGGGAAGTTGGGATCGATACTCTTGGCAAGATTCATACTGAAGACATCACGATCAAAAGTTTCAGGACTAAACATAACCCTCGTTAGTAGGCGATCGAAGTCAAAAACAAGATTAAAATAAAAAGCTCTGATTGCTGAAGGATTAAGATCACAAGACAGTCTTATAGATTCTGCTTTGGCTTGAGCCCATATAAGAAATTGCTGTGCCTGCTCAGAATCTGCTAAGGAGCGGTCGATTTCATGCTTCATGCGCTCTAAGAACTCATTTGCGGACTTTAGACTTTCAGCAGTTAGTTTAAATACTTCTCTCCATCGCAAGTCATAAATGTTATTCATTAGTTTCTCCCAATCCTGCTGGTGTTCAACGAACCACTGAGAGGTTAAATACTCTTGAAAAGTTAGGTGGGAAAATGACCAAACCTGCTCAGCACGCTCTACTAAGAGTCCATTGTTGATTTCAAAAGCTTTTAAGATATAACCACCTTCTTTTCGTGAAACTTGCATTCTGTTGGCAATAAGACCAACTATCTCATCCTCAGAAAAGATGAGTGGATTATTTGATTGTTGAAATTTTTGACTGGCAAGATCTGCCAAAAGCTGCTGCTTCTCAAACGAGTCAAGCTGTAGGTAGGAAAATTCCTCGGTTCGACCCGGGATGCCTCGCCTTTCGTCCCAAAACTTTATTAGGAGATCTATGCCAGACTTGTATAAGTCAGCTCTTCTTCGAGGTAATGTTCCTAACTTGCTAAATACAAAGCAAATTAGGTTGAGAAGAATCGGAGTGCTGGCTAGCTCGGATAATCGCACATTAGAGCTTATCTTTGAAAGTAAGTTCTTTGCGCGATCTTTAAGTGTGATTTTCGCTAATATCTGAGTGATCCAACTCTCCTTTACAGCTCCAAACCAGTTATGGATATATTTTTCTTTTTGTGCTGCATCAAAATCCGCTACTTCTATATGATCAAAGCCAGCGATGAAAGATGTTCTCTGAGTCCGACAAGTAACAAAGATCCGATTCTGGTAAAACTTTTGACAAAATGCTTTGATCTCCTGTTGAGCCGCTTTTTGAAAATGGCTCGGTACCTCATCTAATCCATCCAGAAAAAGAAACACTTTCCCGTTAGTTAAGACCTGATCCGTCACACTCCTCTCCAACTCAAATTCTTTTTGAAGTTCTGAAAGTAGATCAAGTCCTTCTCTGGCGATTATTCCTAAATCAAACCACACTGGAATCCGATCAGGCTCAAGTTCACCCTGACAACACTTAATTGCCAAATTCATTAGATAAGTAGTTTTACCAGCACCAGGCTTTCCGAAAATTACTAAATGTGTATATGGTTTCACTGCTTCGAGTCCTGCCTTCCGCTCCCGTTTGTCAACAATAACAGGCAGTTCATCCTCCCAACTAACATTATTCTTAGCCAGCTCGTCAGGTGTAGCGTACAGTTGATTAGCAATCTCGCTTAAAACATAGACTTCTACAAAAAGCTGCTCAAAATCCAGTTTTTTTGCATTGTGCAGTAAAATTTCCCGTTTCTGACCTAGCAGTTTCTTACAGAGACGAGATCTTATCTGTTGTGTCAAGTCAAATTCCTGCTCCTGAAAGTCAAATGGTGACACCGATGTCACAGTGTTAGATTTTCTGGGATCTGTTTGTAGGTCTTTGTCAATCTGATAAGGACCGAAATCAACAACTTGCTCCCAGTTCTCTACCCCAACAGCGCTGCAGATTGAGATAAATGCATCACGCTGAATCCGCTTCTTCTCTCTAAAACGCTTCAAAGTACTGACCGTAACATGAGCCTCTCGACACCAGGTCGAAGCAAGCGCATCCCAACCTTTCCTGTTGCGGGCCGCATCGATTATCTCCTTCCCTGAATTCGATAACTTTAGGGTGACTCGCATATCGCCTCAACATCAACTTTTATAACTTGATTGTGTCCTATTTCTCTAAAGGCGACAATTCTTACGGTGCTTAAAAGTGGGCCATGAATAGAAAGCACTCGGATTTTCCATAAAAAGAGAATTCGGTATAACTTTCTAACTACTGTTTTATATCGGCATCAAACCAGCACCTAGCGGAGATCCTACAACCTTTGTCGTTTCTCTCGCGAAACTTCCGTTCTGCTGTACTCGGAGATACGTAACGCGCACAAGCTCTCCAGCGGATGAGTTACGTAATGCCGTGACGAGATCCTCCATATTCCTGACGGTGCGATCGCCATAACTAATCAAGATGTCCCCCACCTTCAGACCAGCTCGCGTTGCGCCCCCTGCATCAGCTAGCTCATAGATGTACACACCACCCTCTACTCCAAGCGTTTCCAGCTCCAGAGTGAACTGTTG
>JBIKWV010000371.1:0-5244 GCA_044356135.1 Elainellaceae cyanobacterium | reverse complement strand
GGTTGAACCGCTGACGCATCACCTGCAATGGGTCAAACGGCTGCACCAGCAGGACTTAGAACAGGGTTACGGCTCGGTTTATCTGCCCTATGCGCTGGAAAGGAAATATCCCAACGCAGAACGAGAATGGATATGGCAGTATGTGTTTCCCTCTTTGACTCGTTCGATCGACCCCCGCAGTGGAATTTGTCGTCGGCATCATTTGCATGAGAGCGGGGTGCAGAAAGCAGTCAAACAGGGGGTACGGGTATCCGGGATTCAGAAGCGAATTGGCTGCCACACGTTTCGTCATTGTTTTGCGACACACCTGCTGGAGAATGGTTACGACATTCGCACGGTGCAGGAACTGTTAGGCCACAAGGATGTGAAGACAACGATGATTTACACCCACGTTTTGAATCGGGGTGGTCGGGGAGTCCGCAGTCCATTGGACGGGTAACGGCTGACGAATTCTTTTGACAGTCCGCTTGTCAAACTCAGAAAACTTCTTTACTGTTTTGCAAATACCAAAAACCGAAAGAAAATCCAGCACAAACAGGGGGTTGCTGAGGTCAACGATTGGTCGAAGATTGTCCAGCCGCCAAACTTAGAACAGTCCATGTCCATGTTGATCGAGACCTTGCACGAGCGACCAGACCTCGGAGGTTTCAAAAACCTCCGAGGTCTAGTTGGCAGATCGCCCCTCATCCCTACTGCAAACACTGGATCGCCACCAGCATTCCCCGCGCCTTATTCAGCGTCTCCTCATACTCCCGCTCCGGCTCCGAGTCAGCCACCAGACCCGCTCCAGCCTGCACACTCACCGTCGAAGTGCCATCGGGATGATTGCGAACCACCATTGTGCGAATCGCGATCGCCGTATTCAACTGCCCCTCAAAGTCGTAATACCCATAGGAGCCGGAATACACTCCCCGACGACAGCCCTCCAGTTCGTGAATGATCTCCATCGCGCGAATCTTCGGTGCGCCGCTGACCGTGCCTGCGGGGAAAGTGGCTTTCAGCAATTCCCAGGCGGTTTTGCTGGGGGCGATCTTGCCCACCACGTTACTGACAATGTGCATCACGTGAGAATAGCGCTCGATCACCATCAGTTCATCGACTCGCACCGTGCCGCTGAGACAGACGCGCCCCAGGTCGTTGCGTCCCAGGTCTACCAGCATCACGTGTTCTGCCACTTCTTTGGGATCTTGCAGCAGATCTTCCGCCAGGGCTGCATCCTCCTGTACCGTCTTGCCACGGGGACGGGTGCCCGCGATCGGGCGCAATGTGGCAACCCGTGTCGTCTCCCCCTCCTGGTTCTCCGACTTCACCATCACCTCCGGACTGGAGCCAATAATCTGCCACTCCGGGAAATGGAAGTAGGCCATATAGGGCGAAGGGTTAATCAACCGCAGCGAGCGATAGAGCGCAAACGGATCGCCGCTGTAGGGGGCCGCCAGCCGCTGCGAGATCACCACCTGAAAGATATCTCCGGCGCGGATATAGTCCTTGGCTTTGACGACGCGATCGCAAAACTCTTCCTTCGTCGTATTGCTGCTGTAGCTCAACGCACCCGGCACACCCGCGTTAGGCGTCTTCCATTCCAGCAGCGTGTCCTGGGTGGAGAGGGGGAGCTGAAGCTTGGAAACCATCTGCCGGACGCGATCGCACGCTTTCTCATACGCCTGCTTCAGATTGGTTCCGGCCTGCCGCAGGTCTGCATAGGCCACTGCCCAGATTTTGCGGCGCACCTGATCGAAGATTAGCAAATGATCGATCTGCATCCAGAGGCCATCGGGCAGGTCAGTCTCACCGGGAGCATAGACGGGAACGCGGGGTTCAATCCAGTGAATTAGCTCATAGCCCCAGAAACCAAACAGGCCACCAATGCCCGGTGGCAGTTGGGGCAGGGTCACTGGAGTGTAGGGTTCCAGGCAGGAGGCGAGGGCTGTGAAGGGATCGCCCTCAAACGTCTGAGTGGAACCGTCGCGGAAGGTCTGAGTGGTGGTGGTGCCCCGCGCTTCTAACGTCCACAGCGGGTCACAGCCCACCAGACTGTAGCGGCCCATGCGATCGCCCCCCTCCACCGATTCCAGCAGAAAACTGTAGGGCTGTCCGGCGCACACCTTGTACCAGGCAGAAACGGGGGTATCCAGGTCGGCCACCCACTCCTGGTACACCGGGACGAAGTTACCCTGTTGCGCCAGTGCGGAGAATTGCTCAAAGTCGGGGAAAATCATGGGCCGAATGGGAAAAAAACAAGCGATCGCTCTATTAAGAGCCTATCCGAAAAACCGATGCGGTTGCGGCAGCACAGGGCAGCTCCAACAAAAAAGGGCGGGAAACCCGCCCCAAATCTAAACAGTGGAAATAAACGGACACCTGAGAAACTTGATCGAGCAGAGGCAATACCCAGATCGATCAAGACTCCATCAAGTTAAGGATCGTAAGTATTGCGACCGCTGAATTTGACGGTTGCAGGCTCCGGGTTTTCCCCGATGCTGCGATCGATTTTGCCCACGTAGGGACGACCCTGGTTCACCTTTTCGGGGAACACGCCATCCTTCGGGTGGAGATACTGCATCTCACCGCTGGGAAGAACGCGGTAGATTTTGTAGTCCTCGATCTTTGGCTTGAATTTAGTGCGGAACTGTGCGCCCAGAGCAATGCACTGCTCTTTGCGTGCCAGATACAGCAGGTTCTCACCTGCCCGCATGATGGCCGCTCCGCCCGTCGGCATTTCAAATACCTGTTCCTTAGAACTGGTCCAGGTAATCGCGTATTTTTCCTCGGTATCGGCTTTGCTGAGCAGACCGCCCGTGCTGCCGCCGAAGATGGGTGTTTGTCCAGTAAGCGCTTCTGTCATGAATGTTTCCCTGAACATTTTTCTGGCATCCTATCACCCCGTCCTGACCCTCTATACGGTTTCTTGAGGATCTGTTACAGTTCTTCAGAACTGAATTGAAAGAAGGGGCGGCGCAACTGCGCCGCCCCTTCTTTTAGAACCCATCAAAATGCCGCACCAGCTCCAACGGCCCCAGCCCTAGCTCTTTGTCGGAGAGCGATCGCACCTCAAACAGCGCCAGCATGTCCTTGATCTGTGGGTTGCCACGGGTGCTGCCCGTGAGTCCTTTGGCGATGATCAGGCCACACTGTCCTCTGGTTTTTTTGCAGCGCTGATCCCACTTTTTGCGGGCCTGGATGTGAACGGGGTCATCTTCGTCGAACTCACCAAACAGATGCAGCTCGCCATTTTGGGTTTTGAGAATGCCCAGGTCGTAGTGCAGTTCGGCGATCGGGTCGGCTCCCGGATTAAAGCAGATGGCTTCGACGCCGCCTGCCGTTTGCAGTTCTTCGATAATCGCCATCGCTTTGGGGCGGGAGGTCTGGATCAGAATCACCGGAAACTCGTCAATTTTCTTAGGCAGAGCCGTTTCATCCTGCTGATGCACCTTGACGCTGGTTCGCAACACCTGCAACAGCGTTGCCGGAATCGCTCCCAGGCTGTAAAAAGAATCGGGGGGAATCAGATCATCTCGCAGAATGGGAGAAAATTGTGCCAGCGTTTCTTCGTCGAAGGCGGCATTAGCAGAAAGCTCGAACAGCTCGGCGGCCAGCGCAGGCATGGTGGAAACTTTGACGGAAACCTTTTTCTTCGCTTCTCTGGGATCGGCGATACGATAACGACCTGTGGCATCCGGAAACTCTTCCATTTCCAGGTCATCCAGGTGCTGCTGAAAGAACTTATGTAGCGCCGATAGGGCAACCAAAACAACGGTTGCCTCTTCTTCGTAGAGGACTGGACGCATCCCCTCCAGCGGGTGCAGGTTACCGAAGGTGGGCCGGACAGACGGTTCCCCCTGGGCCACGCTGCCATTGGAGGAAATGCTGCCCTGGTCGTAGGTGATGAAGAAACAGTCCTGCTGCAAAAAAGCTCGTTCCAACTGCTCCGATTCATCCTCCGCCGTCAGCACTCGCTCTCGAAACTGCTTCAGTGAGTCCAGCGAGCGATACATCAATACACCAAACTCCATGCCGAGCATCCCCAGAACGGAGACGTACAGGGTGCCAACATCGCCATAGTTAAGTTCAACGGAGAGAATTTTTTCCTCGTCCAGTACATCCCACGGTGCATCTCGCCAGATATCATAAGCGATCGCCATCAAACTGGCTTCCTGCTCCGGCGGCAGTTGGGGGGGGCGATGGCTGGCGGCATCCTGCAAACTCTGAAAAATTTCATCAATCAGCGGCAGTTCTGGCGCGTAGTCAACGGTGATGTCCAGTTCCTGCAAAACTCCCCGCAGGAAGAACTGAATTTCGCGATCGCGCACCACAATGCGCTGAGGACGGGCCGGCTGGAGATGGGAGCCGTGGGGCGTTTCCATCGCCCGCAGCAAAGTTCGCACAATCGCCTCTGGTCCAGCCTCCGAGGGCACAATGTCCATGGCCCGGACGACTTCTTCAACCCCATCTACCCACAGGATGCATTCGCCCTGCAAATCTGGCTCGTCCGTCAGGGCTGAAGCCGATCCTGGCGTGAGCAATCGGCGATCGCCCTCCCAGACACTGGGGAGCTGACGTAATTTTTTCAGCCGACGACGGGTGGAGGGAGTCAGGGCGCTCATAGGCTAAGGCATACCAAACAAAAAACAAGCCATTGAAATAATTTAGTAGATCGTGTTTGAAGTGCTGAGGAACGTTATCTTTTCTCCGCTAACACGCTCTTGCAATGATCAGGTCAGGCAACGCAATCTGTAATCACTATGTAACCTCACCTGCGATGAAATAGACCTTCAACTACCCATCTTAAAAAGACTTCGGAGGTCTGGGGAAACTCTCTAAATCTTTATTTATAGCCTCATTCCTGGCGCTGATTCTCCCCCGCCAACTGATAGAGATTCTGGAGAGATCGGCTAAGCATAGCAGTCCTCAATCATTTCCAGGAAAGGGGTGGATGGGGTCGCCCCCACGCAGAGGTTCCACGCCTGCACACCTCTCACAAATCAAAGAGAATTGCCATATCAGAATTAGGTCTCTTGATTTTAAGATAAAGAGGTGCAGCCCTTCACGCCGCACCTCCCTGCCAGGATTATCTCGCCCTGACGCGGAAGCCAAAATGCAGAAGCTAAAATATAAGTCAGCGGGCGTGAAAAAGTCGAAATCCCCAAAGCTGTGCCGCCCGCACAGCGCACGGCACAACTTTGGGGGGTTCAAGCTGAATCGCACCTACCTACTTCGGATCGTGAACAAATTAACCTGTAATTG
>JBIKWV010001066.1:0-5250 GCA_044356135.1 Elainellaceae cyanobacterium | reverse complement strand
CCCTCGCCCCCTCGCCCCCTCCCTCCCCCAACAGATAGATACGCCCGCCAGAACGGCTGGTCAACCAGCTCCATTGCTTCTCAGAACAATTAGATTTCTCCGGGCGATCGCCCCGAAAACGCGAACTCCCCAGAAGCTAAGGCATTCCGGGGAGTTCTTAGAGGAAGCGGGCGGCGGGAATCGAACCCGCATCAATAGCTTGGAAGGCTATAGTTTTACCACTAAACTACGCCCGCAAAAAAGACTCGACCTCAGAAATCGGGCGTCGATTCAGGGTCATCTCCTGTTGCGCTTGTAAACGCCTTATCTAGAATAACACACTTTAGATCAACTCTCAAAAATTTTTTAACACAAGTAGCCGCCTGGTAGAAGAATGGTAGAAAAGCGCATCCCCAGAGTCAACGTTGAAGCAGACAAAGGCAACCTGAGAGTTCGGTTTACAGTCAGCGGTGCTAGAAGGGTCTTATCACTTGGGGTCAAGGATACGAAGGTTAACAGGTCTATTGCGCTGGCGATCGCAAAGCAGATTGAGATGGATCTTTTGACGCAGAACTTTGACCATAGCTTAGAGAAGTACAAACCTACTCACAAGAAAAAATCTACCGATTCCGGTTCTGAAGGTCTTTCCCCTCAGACGATATGGGAGAGGTTCACTGCTTATAAGAAGCCAACCCTGAAGGAATCTACATACCATTCCAACTATCTAGTAGTTCAAAAGATGCTCTCAGAGTGCCCCGTCACAGACCCTCTGAAGGCGATTGAGTTAAGGGAGTGGCTCTTAGGTCATACCACACCGGGTCAAGCCAGAAGGGTACTAAGGGCTTTATCAGCCGCTATGGAATGGGGTTTGAAACACGGCATGGTTAGCGTGAACAAGTTTGAGGGGATGCACAAAGAGCTACCAAAACCCCGGTATGAGTTGGAATCTCAAGCGAACCCTTTCACACCTTCAGAACAAAAAACAGTCTTAGAGGGATTCAGAACGTCCTTCCATTACAACCACTACTACCCTTTTGTCAAGTTTTTATTTTTGACAGGGTGTAGACCTTCTGAAGCTGTGGGTTTGGACTGGGGTAACGTAGACCTTATAAAAGGTCTGATTTATTTCAGAGAAGGAATCACGTACACGATGGGGAAAAGCTTTCATAGCGATTCCACAAAGAATAATGAGAACCGCTCTTTCCCAATTTATCCCCAGCTCAGAGAGTTACTGGAAGATAGACCTTCGAGAACAGGGTATGTCTTCCCCAGTCCAAAAGGGGCTTTCATAAACTATGGGAATTTTAGTAACAAAGGTTGGAACACGATCGTAGACCCTATTAAACCGAATACCACCCCTTACTGCTGTCGAGATACTTTTATTACCTTTCAAGCTTTTGTTGTGGGTGTACCTGCTAGTCTGATAGCGAAATGGGTGGGGAGTTCTGTAGAGACGATTGAGAAGCACTATCTAGGGAACCAGTACGCCTCAAATATGCTTCCAGGTGCTATCACACATAATCCCCAGACTCCCCTAAGAGAGTAGCCCTACTTAAGAGGGCTATAGGAGATCGATAGAGAGGTATAGATAAAAATCTGGGGTTTGCATAGAAGCGCTTATCAACCTACTAGCCAGCACTCCCTCCTAAAAACTTTCATTGACGATTTTAAGATGGGAAAGCTAAGATCGTCGCACTGCATTTGTATGTCATTAGGGACGTTTTCGCTGTTAAGTGAACATGGGACTATAAACTACTAAACCCTTTGTGTCTATGGTTAAGTACGAGTGGTTTGTGTTTCGCTCCCTAAGTGAGGAAGAGTTCTTATCCAAGTTCCAGTCAGATGAAGCGCTACCTCTTCGTTGGTATGAGTGGTGGACGGATTTTTACAATCATCGGGCAGAACGCTTTTATCAGGAGCAGTATAACCGTCACGAATTATTGGAGTTTCGTGAATTTAGCCGTGCTTATTCGTTGAGATTCAATTATCTGGATGAGTTGGGTGAGAGCGAAGACCCAGAATACTATTTTGAGGTCTGGAACCAGTGAAAAGTAGAAGCAGAGTCACTACAAAAACACCTGGAGATAGTAGCACCATTGTTTAAGCAGCCTTCTTCTGTTCCTCGCGTTTCATTAATAGGTGAAATAGCGCAACGAAGTTTGCATAGGCTCAAACAAGGATGGACAAATCAGAACATTGATCTAGCAAAATCTCATTGGTTTAGTCTCAATTTCCCGAAACCTTCTAACGAGGAGCAAGCTTATCTTAAATCCTTGCCATATTCAGAATATCTGAAAACCTCGCATTGGCGTAGAGTTCGGGCAGCAATAATGTTAATCGAGCGGGCACAATGCGCAGCTTGTAATACCGGAGAATCTTTCTATGGGGCTGACTGGGAAATTGAAATTCAAGTACATCATTTACATTACAGAAACCGGGGATGGGAACGATACGAAGATCTTCGACTTCTGTGCAGACAGCACCATAACGAAGCGCACTCAAAATAATCGTCCGAATTAGACTAATCATTCATCTATTGCATAGAGTTAGAGGGAAGATATACGAACTATGGCAGACAAGAAGAACGAGAATCAGGTTCCTTTTGATATTTTCATCGCAAACTCTATTTTCCCTGATGCAGAGTTGCTATTTTCAAGTTACATTAAGCCACTTAAAGAGATTAAGAGTACAGCATTGGTTGTTCTAGATACTAATGCCTTACTTGTTCCGTACAATACTGGCAAGGAAAGCCTAAGTCAAATAAAAGAGACGTATAGGAAGCTAGTTCAAAATAAACAGTTAGTAATTCCAGGGCAAGTTGCAAGAGAGTTTGCAAAAAATAGAACAAATAAAATATTAGAATTATTTCGACAGTTGAATCAAAAAAAGAATAACACACAAAACTTGCGAAAAGGGGAATACCCTTTATTAGAGTCAGTCAGCGATTACCAAGAAGTGATTCGACTTGAGAAGGAAATTGATAATCTCATAAAGGATTATAGAAAGGCACTTTCAAACGTTTTAGGCCATATACAGTCTTGGACTTGGAATGATCCCGTAAGTATGTTGTATGCCGAACTCTTCACTAAAGAAGCTATTTTTGATCTTGATTTAGATAAGGAGAAATTGCAGGAAAATTTGTTATGGAGGCAGTTACATAAAATCCCTCCTGGCTACAAAGATTCAGGTAAAGATGATTCGGGAATTGGTGACTTACTAATCTGGTTTACGATTTTAGAAATAGGTAAATCAAGAAAGAACGATGGTAAGGATTCAGGTGTTTGTTTTGGGTATGAGAGAAGGCATATTAGCCTTACAGGAGGTTGCCGCAGCCATCAAAGCTTGCTGGAGGAATTTCAATGCGGAACGGCCTTGGGCACGGCAAGTTTGAATCACGCTCAACAGGTTTGCCGTCTGTGCAAAGCCCTGCATTGAACGTGAACCACCGCTGACTTTACGCTTGGTCACTGCCAAGCGCAACGAGCGTTCAGAACGATTATTGTCCGGTGGCACCTCTGGATGGTCCAGGAAGTACCACCACTGCTCAGCTTTATCGCGTAAAGAGCGGAGCAGCAAACCCGCTGCATACCCTGCTTTGGGTAACCACTGCTGGAGCGCTGCTTGCACCTTAACTTTGAAATCTGCTGCCCAATCGTGATAATCACGCTCCTCCTGTGTCTCACGCCATCGTCGATGCGCCTTAAAGGCTGCATCAATCAAATCGAGAAACACCTGAGCCAACTGTGGATTATTCCCATGCTTTAGTTTCGATACCTTTTTGAAGTGCCGCCTCAAATGCGCCAAGCACTTCTGCTGTGCACGCGCCACATACCCGTTGTACACACTAAAGTCATCGGAACTCAAAACTCCCGCAAAACTCTTGCCTAACAAAAACTCTAGCTCCGCTCTAGAGCGGGTATCCGCTGCATGAAACAAGCAAAATCCATCTCCACACACTACCCACATCCATTCTTTCACCCCTTTGACTAACCACGGCGTTTCATCCACTTGCACATGCTCAGCCTGCTTCACCCACTCGCTTAATTCCAACACGGCACTCAGCACAACGTTCGACAACCGCTCATTCGTCGCTTGCAGTGTCCCCACTCCCACCTCAATTCGTCCCAACTCGTGCAGCCATTCCTGCTGCTTCTCGTAACTCAAATGCCCATAGTTGCCAAGCCATCCCAACATCGCTTGCAACCGCGCTCCCAAACTCTGCTCTCCCACCACCTGTGGCGGCAACTGCCCCCACCCCTCCATCCCACAACGGGCACAGCGACAACAGTGCTGCTCATATTCCAACACCTCAATGGGCTGCGCTACTAACTCTGCCACCTGATAGCGTCGCACCTTCGCAGGTTCCAGCACAAAGGTAGTGCCACGACATCCAGCACACTCGCCAGGGCGCACCACCTCATAGCGGTCTACGCGCCCAAATCCCTTACGTGTTTTTCCCTCATGTCCCGGTTGCCCGCCAGCTTTCCGCTTCTGCGGCTCTGTCTCATCGCTCGCTGATGTACTGCGTTCTGAGCGTTTATGAATATCACTAGACGGCGGTTTTGAGGAACTCTGGCTATCACTACTAGCGTTATTCTTCAGTCGCTCCACCTCTTCCACCAACTGTTGAATGATCTCCTGTTGACGCAGCACGAGCGCTACCAATTGCTCATTTGGCGCTTGCACCAGTTGTTCTCGCTCAACATTCGCTGGAATTTGGATGCGCTTCATACTGTTACACTACTGATCCGTCCAGCTTTGTCAACCCCAAACACCTGAATCCTTACGAACGATGTAATTTTCGTCTCAAGCGATCAAAAAACAGATTGGTGGCATAGGGCTGAAAACCAGGCTTTATATCCGAGATATGAGTTGGTTGATGAATTTAGGCGTGAATCTGGGGGGTTCTCTCTACATATCGTTCCTTTCTCAAACTTTCTTGATCTATACGGAGCTAGTGAAAGTGTTGTGGAAGAAGTTCGTGAGGAAGAGATTCGGCTGGGTGACGGTGAAATCCCCTTAAATGATGAAGCATTTCGCAATTTCTTACAAGTACTTTTTATTGAGATTTGGAGGAAACTTGAACAGGCTTTAATATCGAAATTTCAAGCACTAGAACCTAATATTCCAGTTACCCTAACTCCTGAAGCGACTGCAAAATTTTTACTTTACAAGGGGTTCATAGATCAAGACTTAGTACAACGAATTGTTTATTTATATGGGGCAAAAAATTTGATTATTCATACAAACTCTCTTCATGGATTCACTACT
>JBIKWV010000417.1:0-4922 GCA_044356135.1 Elainellaceae cyanobacterium | reverse complement strand
GAGTGGCGCGGGCAAAGACCGCGCCACTCACAAAATTGGTTCTGGAAATTTCAAAGTGGGATGCACCCGTGTAATCAACGTTCGGCACCCAGAAGTATGCTTAAATTGGTACGCTTGGATCTAAATTCTAAATTAGTTTCCTCTCACATTTTTTGATACACGCTTAATGCCTTCGACGGAATCCCGCAGGGCAACCGCCTGGATGCTGCACTTTCCACTCAGACCCCTGGTTGATTCGGGAATGAGCAGGAGAACGTAAGACCTGAAACGGCTGCTGAGGGGGTAAACCGTCCCTTCAGGAGCAGTGAATGCTACAACTTGATCCCCAATTTCTCAGTCAGAGAATGCCTCAGCCTACAAAAACCGCTGTGATGGTGATTGGCGGTGCCGAAGACAAGGTTCACGGTCGCCAGATTCTCCAAACCTTTTTCGACCGTTCGGGGGGAACTGATGCCCGCATCGCCATCATTCCCTGTGCCTCCCGTGAACCTGCCATCATTGGCAATCGCTATACTCAAATCTTTACGGAAATGGGCGCGAAGTCGATTGAGATTCTAGATATTCAAGATCGGGATCAAAACTCTGAC
Source organism: Elainellaceae cyanobacterium (assembly GCA_044356135.1). Taxonomy (GTDB): domain Bacteria; phylum Cyanobacteriota; class Cyanobacteriia; order Elainellales; family Elainellaceae; genus CAZVXA01. The sequence goes on along the minus strand of JBIKWV010000417.1, from coordinate 4,335 downwards.
CCCCGATGGGAGTCCTTCCTGGAGGAGTGTAGCGGCGTCTTTATGACAGGAGGCGACCAACTGCGACTGTGTGGATTAATGGCCGACACCGATTTAATGGATCGGATTCGAATTCGCGCCCAACTGGGCGAAATCACCCTGGCGGGCACCAGTGCTGGAGCAGCCGTAATGGGTCAACACATGATCGCGGGCGGCGGCAGCGGTGAATCTCCCAATCGATCGCTGGTGGATCTCACCACGGGACTCAATATTATCCCGGAGGTGATTGTAGACCAGCACTTCCACAACCGCAACCGGATGGCCCGACTGATGAGCGCGATCGCCGCCAATTCCGATCGTCTGGGCATTGGCATTGATGAAGACACCTGTGCCATGTTCGAAGGCGACGGATCCTTCCAGGTGATTGGCAAGGGCACCGTGACCGTGATTGACCCCGGAGAAATGACCCACACCAACCAGCCTGACGCTGGCACAACTGATCCATTAAGCATTCACAATCTGCGTGTGCATATTCTAAGTCATGGCGATCGCTACGACTTCTACAAGCGCACCGTCCTCTATCCCCATCGCCATTTCCTCTAATTGCTGTACTATCTGGCCCCCGAATCTAAATTAAAAACAAAACTGTTCATTAGGAACGGTTTGAGTTTTTTTTCAGGGCTGAGACTAGACTATTGGCACTACCCTTGCCCATCCTCTGAAACGCGCTGATATGCAGATTCTAAAAACCCAAACCCTGCGAGGCCCCAACTACTGGAGCATCCGCCATGAAAAGCTGATCATTCTGCGGTTAGATCTGGAAGAACTGGCTGACCGCCCTTCTAACGAAATTCCTGGCTTTTATGAGGGGCTTGCGCAGGTGTTGCCCAGCCTGGTGGAGCACTATTGTTCACCGGGATGCCGGGGCGGCTTCTTCAGCCGGGTGCAGGAAGGAACGATGATGGGGCACATCGTCGAGCATGTAGCGCTGGAACTACAGACGCTGGCAGGGATGCCTGTCGGCTTTGGCCGCACCCGTGAAACCTCAACCCCCGGCGTCTATCAGGTGGTGTTTGAGTACGAGGATGAGCAGGCGGGACGCTATGCCGGGCGCGCTGCTGTTCGACTCTGCCGCAGTCTGGTGGAAACGGGTCACTATCCCGCTGAGGAACTGGCCCAGGATCTGGCCGATCTGCGTGAGTTTGCTACCGAAGCTGCGCTTGGCCCCAGCACGGAAAATATTGTCAAAGCGGCGGAAGCGAGAGGCATTCCCTGGATGCCGCTGAGCAGTCGAGCGCTGATCCAGTTTGGCTATGGGGTGCATCAAAAGCGCATTCAGGCCAGCCTCACCAGTAATACGGGAATTCTGGGGGTGGAACTGGCCAGTGACAAAGAGGGCACCAAGCGGATGCTGGGCGAGGCGGGAATTCCCGTTCCACGCGGCACCGTGATCTATTACCTGGATGAGTTGGAGCAGGCGATCGCTGATGTGGGGGGCTACCCCCTCGTCATCAAACCCCTGGACGGTAACCACGGGCGCGGCATTACCATTAACGTCACCGACTGGGAAACCGCTGAGGGGGCCTACGATGCCGCCCGCGAGGAGTCCAAGGGGGGTGGCGTGATTGTGGAACGCTACTACAAGGGAAGCGATCACCGCATTCTGGTGATCAATGGCAAGGTCGTGGCTGTCGCAGAGCGGATCCCGGCCCACGTCGTTGGCGACGGCAAATCCACCATCACCAAACTGGTGGAGGAAACCAACAGCGACCCTCGTCGGGGGGCCGGCCACGATAATGTGTTGACCCAGATTGTGATTGACCGGGCAGCCTTCCAACTGCTGGAGCGTCAGGGCTATACGCTGGATACCGTGTTGCCAATGGGGCAAATTTGCTATCTCAAGGCCACTGCGAATCTGAGTACAGGCGGGATAGCGATCGATCGCACCGATGATATTCACCCCGAAAATGTCTGGATTGCCGAGCGAACCGCCCGCGTAATTGGCCTGGACATCGCTGGCATCGATGTGGTCACTGCCGATATCAGCAAGCCTTTGCGCGAGGTAGACGGGGTAATCGTTGAGGTGAATGCCGCTCCCGGTCTGCGGATGCACTTCAGCCCTGTGGAGGGAATTCCCCGCAATGTGGGTGAGGCTATCATCGACATGCTGTTCCCCCCCGGCAACCCCAGCCGCATCCCGATCATTGCGATCACGGGCACCAACGGTAAAACCACCACTTCTCGTTTAATCGCCCATATCTTCAAGCAGACGGGGCAGGTGGTTGGCTTCACCACAACCGATGGCATCTACCTGGGCGATTACCTGGTGGAAAAAGGCGACACCACGGGTCCCCAGAGTGCTCAGGTGATTCTGCAAGACCCAACGGTCGAAGTGGCGATTCTGGAGACGGCACGCGGGGGCATCCTGCGATCGGGGCTGGGCTTCAGTCAGTGCGACGTTGGCGTGGTCTTGAACGTGGCCGCAGACCACCTGGGAATTGGCGATATCGATACCGTCGAAGACCTGGCTCACCTTAAAAGCGTTTTGGCAGAGTCTGCCCGCCCCGATGGCTACGCGGTGCTGAACGCCGACGATCCGCTGGTGGCAGCCATGACCAGGCGGGTGAAAGCGCAGGTCGCCTATTTCTCAATGAATCCAGACAATGACCTGGTCAAGACCCACACCCAGCAGGGGGGGCTGGCCGCAGTCTACGAGAATGGCTACCTGTCGATTCAGAAGGGCGACTGGACGCTGCGCATTGAACAGGCGGTGAATATTCCTCTGACGATGGGCGGCAAAGCCCCCTTTATGATCGCCAATGCCCTCGCCGCCTGTCTGGCTACCTTCGCCCACGGCGTCAAGATCGAGGACATCCGCGCTGCCCTGGCCAACTTCCAGGCTTCAGCCAACCAGACGCCGGGGCGCATGAACCTGTTCAATCTGGGCGAGTTTCACGCGCTGGTGGACTATGCTCACAACCCCCACAGCTACGAAGCCCTGGGTGGCTTTGTGCAGAACTGGGACGGTGAGCGAATTGGGGTGGTCGGAGGGCCGGGCGATCGCCGTGACGAGGATTTCATCACCCTGGGCCGACTCTCCGCCGCCATCTTTGACCGGATTGTGGTGAAAGAGGATGACGATACTCGCGGTCGCCCCCGTGGTGAGGCGGCCCGGCTCATCGTGGAGGGCATCCGGCAGATCCAGCCGAATATGACCTATGAGGTGATTCTCAACGAGACAGAGGCAGTCAATACAACGCTCGATCGTGCTCCGAAAGACAGCCTGGTGGTGATCCTGCCGGAGAGCGTCAACCGCGCCATTGAGTTGATCAACGCCCGTCGTCCGGTTGAAGAATCTTCGGTCACCGTTGAGCTACCGGCCGCTGGTGTTGCCACCGATAATGGAGCGGCTTCAGGCCCGGTCACCCCAGACAGCAGTGCAACCCCGTCGCAGGAAGCAGAGATTCCTACTGTTAGCTGAAGTGGCTGCACCACTGCTTAAGTGAGATAGGGGTGCAGGCGTTGCCTGCACCCCTATCTTAGTAATGGGCTTTCGCATCCAAGGGCTTGTAAAAAATAACCTCATATATCGACATTCACCCCACCGTTCGGCACGGCTCACGGGACGCCCCAGCGCTCCCCTTACAAAGGGGAGGAAGCCCGCCCCCCCCTTTGCAAGGGGGGATTGAGGGGGGTGAAATTGTTTAGTTACAACGCCTAATCTTCAGAATCGGTTTCGTCTTCCGGTTTATTCATTTCTTCCTTGAAGCCCTTCAGCGTCTTGCCCAGAGCGCTTCCCAATTCTGGAATTTTTTTGGGGCCAAAGATAAGGATAGCCACTACGGCAATAATGGTAACTTCGGGCCAGCCTAGACCAAACAGCATGAGACTCTCCTGTCGCGCGCTCTGAAACGAGGGTCATTTGCTCAGAGCAGATATCTACCCTCAACTATAAGGGGAACCGTGTCACTCAAGCTGGGATAATAGGAAGACAGTTCAAATCAACCATAAAACTCAAACTTAGCGATCGCCCCTTTCTGTAGGGTGGGCATCCTGCCCACCGGATTAGGGCGGGCAGGATGCCCACCCTACAAGCGCACTTTGGGGTGGCGCTTGCTACGAAAGAGGATGAAACGACGAATCCAATCAACGTAGGTTTCCTCAGTCCGATAGGAGTAGTGCTTGAGCCAAATGACATCTCGAATCTGATCGAGCAGCTTTCTGGGTGGATGCGCCATGACGGGAATGAAAGACTGGTTCGCATGTACTAATACTTCCCCTAGTAGTCCACCAAAGAAACTTTGCCTGGTTAGTGTGGCGGGGGGGGGGGGGCCCCCACAAAAACACACAAATTTA
>JBIKWV010000369.1:0-5260 GCA_044356135.1 Elainellaceae cyanobacterium | reverse complement strand
TTTCGCCTGAAACGCTGACTCCGTCAGCGTTTCAGGCGAAATCGGCGCTAAAATAAATATGCCGCGAAACGCTCTCTGAGAGAGCGTTTCGCGGCATTGCAGAAAAAATAGTCAAAACTCCAGTAAGTGAAGGATGCAGGGGGGACTCCCTACATCCAGGGTGAAAACCGCTGTAAAAGCAAGCCGCACTGGCCAGGTCGTTGAGGAGTAAACAGTAATGTTGAGTTGGGAGAATACCCCCAGTTTGATTCCCATGCAGCGGGAACGGGCCTGGGTGGAAATTGACCTGAGGGCGCTAAGCTACAACGTCCAGCAGATCAAGAGACTGCTAAAACCAGAAACGGATCTGCTGGCGGTGGTCAAAGCCGACGCCTATGGGCATGGTGCCGGAGCAATCGCCCGTACCGCCCTGGAGGCGGGAGCATCCTGGCTGGGGGTAGCCACGATTCCAGAGGGCATTGAGCTACGGGAGTTGGGCATTCAGTCCCCGATTCTGGTGTTGGGGGCGACCAATACCATAGAGCAGGTGGAGGCGATCGCCCACTGGAATTTGCAGCCCACCCTCTGTACCCCCAAGCAAGCCCTGATTTTCTCCGACACGGTCAGCAGAATGAACCTCCGCCACCCCCTGCCCGTGCATCTGAAGCTGGACACCGGGATGTCTCGCCTCGGTTCTCCCTGGCAGCAGGCATCGGAGTTTGCCCAATTGGTACAGGGGTTGCCCCACCTGACCATCACCAGCGTCTACTCTCACTTCGCCACGGCAGATAGCCTCGACCAGACAGTGATGCGGCTCCAGCAGGCAAGGTTTAAAGGGGCGATCGCCCAGCTTCAGGAAGCCGACATGCCCCCCCCCAAACTCCACATTGCCAACTCTGCCGCTACGTTGACCGATCCAGCCCTGCACTATGACATGGTGCGTGTGGGGTTGGCCCTCTACGGTCTGCCTCCAGCCGCCCACCTGACGGCCACCGTCGATTTGAGGCCCGTGATGCAGGTGAAGGCGCGGGTGACCCAGGTAAAAACGATTCAGGCGGGCACCGGAGTGAGCTACGGCTATCGGTTTATCGCCGAACGGGAGATGGCGATCGCCACAGTTGCCATTGGTTATGCCGACGGAGTGCCCCGCAATCTGAGCAACCAGATGCAGGCAATCGTGCGGGGGCAGAAGGTGCCTCAGGTAGGAACAATCACGATGGATCAGCTGATGCTGGATGTGTCCAAAGTGCCCGACTTACAGGAAGGAGAAGTGGTGACGCTGCTGGGTCAGGATGGGGATGAGCGTATCACTGCCGATGACTGGGCAGATATTCTGGGGACGATTTCCTGGGAGATCCTCTGTGGCTTCAAGCATCGTCTGCCGCGCCTGGTGGATGCTCCGCAACCTCACCCCAGACGGGCAATCGCTGCAACTGGACCACCGCCCGCTGGCCCCTGATGCTCGGCTCCCCCAGACACATAAACCATTGGATCTTGCGTTAGTGAGGCGATCGCCGCACCAACCACCGCTCTGGCCATGCGGGTGTGGTTGATGTCGGAGTCGTCCAGCATTGTGTGGCGGCGACCGAGGATTTTGCCGGAGGGGGCCGCCTCGGCTTTGGCAAACAGGTTGACCAGGCGATCGAGGGGCTGGCCTGTGGAAGAAATCGCTTGCTGCACCGCTGCCACATCCAGGGCGTGCTGCATGACGCTGTGACCAATGATGTAGGGGCTGGTGGACTGGGGAGAATTGCCCAACACCAGGATTTCGCAGTGCTGGAGTTCAATGCCCGCCGAGGTGGAGGCAACGCTGGAGTAAAGACCGTAGTTGCGGCAAATGTCGGATTCCTGGAGGTTGCCGGAGTTGATTTCGTTGAGGGCGATCGCCACCCCCAGCGCTGAGGCTCCCCTGGAGTAGGCCATCGATTTATACGGGTCAGTTGTTTTGAGCCGTTGTAGATGGGTGGCGTCCAGGCGAGAAAAAGCGATCAGGGGGCACTTGATCTGGACAAAGTGAACGTCGGCAGGGGCGAGGTGAGCCTGGGCGATCGCCCCCCTGGCTGTTTCCGCCACCGCTTCCACCATTGCCAACGTGCCGATTTCCTCCGGTAGAAAGTCCCGTGTCCGGCCCATCCCCAGCGCCAGTCCCTGCTGGGTCACCGCCTCTGGGGATGATGGTTCACGGGTAAACAGGGTCAGGTGGGGACTGATGACCCCCTCTGTCCCGCCTGACATCACGTAGATAATTTCGTCTGCGGCACCGTGCAGGATGGGACGCAAAAACTGCTTCAATGACTGCACGGCAAATCCCCGCGTAAAATCATTCACACAGCCGTTACCCTCGGTCTTTCCCATCACCGCCACCAGGGTTTCCGGTTTAAGCCTGCCGCTGTCAATGAGGCGGCTCAGTTCAGACATGTCATCGGGGCTATTTTGAGCAATCTTGTAGACGTTGACCTTCATCGTGGCATGGACTCCCTATTTGCACGAAGCAGCGGTACACTGACCTGAGCACTGCTGTATTTTTGTGGGTGGAGTGACATCATGCAAGCTTTTCGATTCTCTTCATTGACCAAAACGCTCCTGATGACCGTGAGCTTCGTGGCGATCGCTGGATGCGACCTGACCTCAGAAGCACCGCTATCCCCCGAAGCAACTCCTGCAACAACGGCACCAGAATTGACCGCTCCTGGCGCATCTCCCAATGCGGCAGTTTCCCCGGCCAATCCCGCCGAGCCTGCCCCCGCTGCCAATCCTGCGGCTCCTGCACCTGCCGCCAGTCCTGCCGCACCTGCACCTGCTACTGCACCTGCGGCGACTCCACCTGCGGCACTCAGTGTCGGTACACCTCAACCGGGAGCCAGTCCAGCCCAACCGGGGATTGCTATCAGTCCTGCCACCACAGGTCAACCCACTGACCAGACAGGTGGTGGGAGTGGATCACCCGCTGGTCAGACGACAACCGCTGCTCAACCTGTTCGCTGTGACACGGCTGCTTACATTGCTGAAGTCTCCTGGAAGGGTAACCAACCCCAGATAACCTTTACGCACAAGCCCTCGGAAGTGGTTCTGAGTAATGCTCCGGCCACGGTGACCGCCAACCCCGACGCCAGTGCGACCTATGCCGCAGCAGGCACCTCAACCACCTATGCCCGTATCTTCCCTGACGGCAACTGCTTTGTGCAGGTTGTGGGGGGAAATGGTGCGGTTGCCCTCGAGGAAAATGGCCGCACTCGTTAAACTCACTCATCCCACATTCAAGCTGTAATCTTCCGCATCTTCCATCAATTCCGCATCTTCCATCAATAATGAAATCTATTCAAATCTCTTCTGTATCCAGAGTTTTATTGGCTGGTTTGATCACTGTCGCACTTGCCAGTTGCGAACCTGATGCCAGCACCCCTGCGCCGGATGCTCAGACCTCTCCGGTTGCCCCACCCACAGATACCGCTGTCAATCCACCACCCATCGCGCCTGCCAGCCCAGATCCTGGTGCAGCAGCGATCGCCCAGCCCGCCAGTTGCGAAACCACCAACTACTTTGCCGAGGTCGTGTGGGAAGGGGGACAGCCGCTCATGACATTTACCCGCAAACCCAACACAGCCAGCCTCAACCGAGCGCCCGCCACCCGAACAGTGAACGCCGATGGCAGCGTTACTTTTTCGGCGGGGCGAGAGTCTACCTTCTATGCGCGGATTTTCCCTGACGGCACCTGCTTTCTCCAGGTGGTGGGCAGCAATGGGGCGGTGTCTCTCGAAGAGAATGGCCGGATTCGGGGGAGTGCCCCAGCGTCTCCGAGTCCGATTTCTCCTGGCCCGGTCAACCCACCCGTGGTGCCTCCGGGGCCTTCCCCTCGTCCACCTGTGCAGGAGCCAAACCAGGACAGTCTGAGTATGACCTGTCCCGGCAATATTCAGGGTTCGGTAGACTTTACGGCCTACTTCACGCGGGAGTCTGGCTTTAGCCGTATTGACCTGCGTCCCCCCGCTGGCAATGTGATCACCACCAACCTGAGCTACAACGGCAAAAATCAGGAAGGGCAATCGATCTGGCGAGGCAATGTGGCCGGAATGGCCGATGTCACCCTGGTGCATCTCTCGACTGCTCCGGCGCGTCGAGGGGATCAGATCTCTGTCGGCTATGATGGCCGCTGGGGAAGAGGAACCTGCCGTTAGCGAAGTCTGACCTGTCAACCCCCCTGCTAGCGCGAGGTGGGAGTTTCTCGGAGAACTTTGATGAAAGCTCTGGTTACGGGTGCAAATGGATTTACGGGGTCACACCTGGTGAGGGCATTGCTGGAGAGGGACAATCGCGTCGTGGCTCTGGTGCGTCGCTCCAGCGATCTGTCTCGTCTGGAGGGATGCGCCGTGGAGCTGGTCTACGGCGATATTACCGACCGGGAGGCACTCAAAACAGCAATGACGGGGGTTGACCAGGTCTTTCATACCGCTGCCTATGTTGAACTGGGGTTGGTGGATGGCGATCGCATGGAGCGAGTCAACGTCGAGGGCACACGGGCAGTTCTGGAAACAGCTCAGGCTGAGGGTGTGACACGCATGGTCTATTGCAGCACCATTGGGGTCTATGGGGACACCCAGGGAAAAGTGATAGACGAGACATTTCAGCGGACGCAGCAGGATTTCTCCTCGGCCTACGATCGCACCAAATACCTGGCTCAACGTCTGGTAGATCAGGCTGCAGATGAAGGCTTCCCGGTGGTCAGCGTTATGCCCTCCGGCATCTTTGGCCCGGATGATCCTCACTTTGGGCCAGTCCTGCGCAGCTTTTGCAAGGGGAAACTGAAACTGTGGGCGGGGGGCGATCGCATCACCGGAATTGTCCACGTTGATGATCTGGTCGCTGCAATGCTGCTGGCTGCCGAAAAAGCACCTGTGGGTGAGCACTATATTATTTCTGCCGGGGATCTCACCACGCGCGCGATGTTTCAAATTATCAGTCGAGAAACCGGGGTGGCTGTACCCGCCGAAGCGCCCCCCTGGCTGGTGCGCCTGGTCGGTAATCTGCTCGATCCGATTGGCAGACTGTTGAACTGGCAACCACCCCTCAGCCGAGAGCGCGTGCATTACCTGTACGATCGCTGCGTTCGGGTAGACGGCAGTAAGGCGATGCGGGAACTGGGATGGCAACCGCGATCGGTGGAGCAGACGTTGAAGGAATTAGTCATTTAAACTGGACTTTTGACTATTTTCCCTATAATGCCGCGAAACGCCCTCTGCGAGGGCGTTTCGCGGCATATTCAATTTAGCGCCGATTTTTCCAG
>JBIKWV010000368.1:0-5279 GCA_044356135.1 Elainellaceae cyanobacterium | reverse complement strand
ATCCCACTTTTGCAAATTTCCAAAACTGGGATACACCCAATTCCGAAGGGCGCGACGCTGTAGCGTTGCGCCCTTCGGAATTGGGATTCTCGGATAGGCTCTTAGTGGGAGGCCGATGGCTTCACCCGTTTCACAGGCTTGGGACGAGGTGTATTGCCCCCAGAGGAACGAGGACGTGGCTCATCAACGGGAATATCATCTGAGTAGCCGTGATCCGACCGCATCCATGCCGGACGAGTTTCGTCATAGGCCATTTGCAGTGCAGCAGCAGCGATCGCCCGCATATCGTACTCTTCGCTGAGCTGGGTGACGATAGGCAGGAAAGAGGCCAGACGATCGCCCACCAGCGCTTCCCGGAGCTGAGTTTGAAGCTTCTCCAGATAGCGAGCTTCGATCTGAGCACGAGTCGGGATCTTGCCAATCTCAAGTTGCTGCCGGACATGGCGCTCGATATCCCGCAGTTTGCGCTTATCCAGTGGCTGGATCAGAGAAATGGCGGTTCCCTCTTTACCGGCGCGACCTGTCCGACCAATCCGGTGAACGTAGCTCTCCACGCTGTCCGGCAGGTCGTAGTTGATCACATGGCTGAGATCCTCAACGTGCAGACCCCGTGCAGCGATGTCGGTTGCCACGACCCAGCGCACCTGACGCTGCCGGAAGCGCAGCAACAGCCGCTCCCGCTGGGACTGACTCAGATCGCCGTGGTACTCATCCACGCTGTGACCAGCCGCCTGAAGTTGACGGGTCAGGTCAGCAGCGGCTTTGCGGGTGCGGACGAAGATCAGCGCAGACTCAGGGTCTTCCAGTTCTAGAATGGGCTGGAGGGCACGAGCCTTTGTCCAGCCACGCGGCACCATGTAGGCCACCTGATTGATGCGAGTCGGAGCGGCTTTGGGCTGCTCAATGCTGACGGTGACGGGTGATCGCAGGAATTTTGCCGCCAGTTCCCGAATTGAAGGCTCCATCGTGGCGGAGAAAAAGGCAGTTTGGCGCTCTGGAGGAGCCTGACTGAGAATCCGCTCGACATCCTGAATGAAGCCCATGTTGAGCATTTCGTCGGCTTCGTCCAGCACGATCCAGCTCACCTTGTTCAGCTTCAGGTCGCCCCGCTTCAGCAGATCCAGAATTCGCCCTGGTGTACCAACAGCAATGTGGACACCGCGCTGAAGACGGTTGATTTGTAGGTCAATGGACTGACCACCGTAGATGGGCAGCACCTTTAGACGGCGATCATCGCCAAAGGTCTTGATGGACTGATAAACCTGGATCGCCAGTTCACGGGTGGGGGTGAGAATCACCGCCTGCACTGAGTTTTCGTTGAGATTAATTTGCTCCAGAATCGGCAGCGAGAAGGCTGCTGTCTTTCCGGTGCCCGTTTGTGCCAGCCCGACTACATCTCGCCCACTCAACAGATGGGGGATCGCCTGCGCCTGAATGGGCGTCGGGGCAGAAAAACCGACTTTCTCAAGATGACGAATGCGCGCTTCCGATAGTCCTAAGCTGGTAAATGAAAGGGTCATCGAATCTCCTTTATATAAGATCGGGCATTGGCTGGGAAAATTGCAGAAGCAAGTGCTCCTGGGAATTTCTCAGGAATGCTGTAGCTGTGAGACACGGCTGAACGCGCCTCGTAACTGTGTTTGGTCGTCGGCAATTTGACCATAGAGGTCGTAGGGGTCGGCGTGGGTGATGAGCACGGGCACCATCGAACCCAGGGAAGCCTCTCCCTGTACGTAAACCAGGCCGTCAACTTCCGGTGAAAAGCGGGCCGATCGCCCCACTAACTCGCCCGTTTCGGGATTCTCCTGCTCGATCAGCACATCCACAACCCGGCCCACTTCGAGCTGGTTTCGGCGGTGAGAAATGGACTGCTGCACGGCCATCAGGCGATCGCGCCGCTCGTCCATTACTTCCTGAGACAGGGGATTGGGCAGGCTAAAAGCGGGAGTCCCTTCTTCCGGCGAAAAGGTAAACACACCCACATGGTCAAACTCGTGACGCTGGACAAATTCCAGCAGATGCTCGAAGTGCTCCTCTGTTTCACCGGGGAAGCCCACGATGAAAGTGGTGCGGAGCACTGCACCGGGAATCGCCTCCTTCAACCGCTCGATGATGCCATCGTTGACTCTGCCCTGCCAGGGGCGGTTCATCGCCCGCAGAATCTCAGGATGGGAGTGTTGCAGGGGCAGATCCAGATAAGGCACAACGTTGGGGGTTTCCCGAATGGCGTCAATCACCTTCGGCGTTAGCCCGGTAGGATAGGCATAGTGCATCCGAATCCAGGGAATCTCGACTTTGCCCAGTGCGCGCAGCAGTTCGGCCAGCCTCGGTTCGCCGTAGATATCCAGACCGTAGTTGGTCGTGATCTGGGAAATCAGGATGATCTCCTGGACGCCCTCAGAGGCCAATTGCTTAGCTTCGGCAACGATAGATTCAATGGTGCGCGATCGCTGGTTCCCTCTCAGGTGAGGAATGATGCAGAAGGCACAACGATAGTCACAACCTTCGGCGACCCGAACATAGGCCACCCCTTCAGTCGTGGTGCGATAGCGGGGCGTGGTTTCGTCCGCGATATAGGTTGGCTCCTGGGAGATTTCCTTCACCCGCTCCCCAGTTTCCGCCCTCTGAATGACATCGACAATCTTGTGATAATCCCCGGTGCCAACAACTGCAACCGCCTCCGGTAGCTCATCCAGAAGCTCCTGCTGGAAATGCTGAGCCATACAGCCCGTAATTACAATTTTCTTATTCGCCTCCGCCAGTTCTACCAGCGTTTTCACGGACTCTTCGCGGGCGGCCTGAATGAAGCTACAAGTATTGACAACAACGTAATCAGCAAGTTCTTCGTTAGCGTCTACCTCATAGCCTGCCTGCACCAGCAGCCCAAGCATATGTTCTGTATCGATGCGGTTCTTTTCGCAACCCAGGTGGGAGACGGCAATGACTGGTTTTGTACCCATGCAGTTTGATGTCGGAGTTGATGAAACAGGATGGAGGAGAGTGCTCGACGATGAGGGGCGTTTGCTTCGCAGTTCCCGGAGGGATAAGCGCTCAAACAACGGACGGCTCTACACTTCACCAGGGTCTACCTGATAGACGCTCAGCAGCAATGTCAGAACAAACTGTCCAAAGCGCTGAAATTTAGGCAGACCCACAACCCAATAATGACAAACGCCTGGGGACTACCGTTAATGCAACCGCACTTGATATCTAAGACTTATTGTAACGCAAGGAACTCAATATATCTACATATTTCTATAAAAACTGCCTCAGAATCCCTCAGACTGACCTCGGCTTCTCTATTGTCGCTTTAAAGAAACGTCAGTTCGCCCCCCTGTCTGATCTCGGGTCACCCAGAAGAATAGCCATTCAGGCATGAATGCGGACTTGATGGCGCGATTTGAGCCACGATTTGCGCGGGCGCTTAGCGTCTCTCGCTTGCCCCTGCGGCGCAGGGGCAAGCGAGAGACACTAAAAATAGGTTCCAGATTTCCGCCTGGGCGTCGCCCAGGCGGAAATCTGGAAACGCTAAACAGATACAAATGCGGCTCAAATAGTGCAAAAGGAGGCTTACCGCGACGCGGTAGACCCCCTTCTGCGCTTCTGTTGAACTGACGTTGTATTAGGGGTGTACAGATGCTGTTAGAGTATTACTTATGGGTCGGGGTCGCCCCGGCTGAGGGTATTTTGGCGTTACTCTGCCCGATCATTTAGGCGTGTGGACTTAAAACAAATTTTCAAGACCGATCATCCGGTTATCGGCGTTGTACATCTTCTTCCCCTTCCCACCTCTCCACGTTGGGGGGGCAATCTCAGAACTGTGATTAACCGCGCCGAGCAGGAGGCAACCGCCCTGGCTTCTGGTGGCGTAGATGGCATTATCATTGAAAACTTCTTTGATGCCCCTTTCGTCAAGCAGAGTGTTGACCCGGCAGTGGTCAGCGCCATGAGTCTAGTCACCCAGCGGATTATGAACCTGGTGCCATTGCCCGTCGGCATCAACGTGTTGCGGAACGATGCTCGTAGCGCGATGGCGATCGCAACTTGTGTCGATGCCCAGTTCATTCGGGTAAACGTACTGACCGGGGTGATGGCCACCGACCAGGGCTTGATTGAGGGGCAGGCACACGAACTGCTGCGCTACCGCCGCGAGCTGGGCAGCGACGTGAAGATCTTTGCCGATGTGCTGGTGAAGCACGCTCGTCCATTGGGAGCACCTAACCTGACCACTGCAGTGATGGAGACGATCGAGCGGGGACTGGCCGATGCGGTGATTCTCTCTGGCTGGGCAACGGGCAGTCCTCCCAACCATGAGGATCTGGAACTGGCTACTGCTGCGGCTAAAGGCACTCCTGTGTTCGTGGGTAGCGGTGCCAATTGGGAAAATATCCCTCGATTAATTCAGGCAGCGGATGGGGTAATTGTCTCCAGCTCGTTGAAGCGCAAAGGTCAAATCGAACAGCCGATTGACCCGATTCGCGTCAGCCAGTTTGTTGAGGCGATGCGCCGCAGTTTACCGGAGAAGCTGGCAGCGAAGGGAAAGAACTCTTCAGTGGCAGTTTCTTAGGGGCTTGCCATAAAATAAAATCCCAGTAAAGTCCCAGTTTTGGCTTAGCGCGCAACAGCAGATCCCTCAAATGATTAAGGGTGGGAATTTTTGGGGGGCATGGCGATGCCCATGCCCCCCAAAAATTCCCACCCTTGTTTTATTCGATCGCCCCAATCACACCTGCTGACAACCCGCCGTTAGTTAGCGGATTGTTTTCACTCCCCAGCAGTGTATCCAGGCCAGTTGAAAACAGCGGAGCAACCTGTGGGCGAGAACCCGTCCCCCCCTCGAAAGACTTCTCGCTGGCCACCACAGCCTCGCTCATCCGGGTTGCAATCGGATTCCATTGGACTGCTGCGACGGTGTTTTTGTTCGTTGAGAGAGAGTCTGGAGCCATCATCAGGGCAACCTGACCAGGATTTGGGAAATTAACCAGTCCCCGCCCAACGAGTTGCGATCCGCTATCGAAACCGGAAAGTTGGTCTGTTGGTAATTCAGAGGTCTCGTCCGGTGCTGCCCATCTCCGGGGACCTTTACTGATCTGACCTGGTCCAAAGTTTCCCCAGGTGGGTTCAATCGAATGTTGAGCATCATCCTGGTTGGGGTTCTGGCGATCGCCCTGATGGAGATCGGCTCCCTCGTTACCAGCATCCGTTTCAGTCGGAGTAACAGTGGAAACCGTGCTGAAGTTGACATAGACTTCCTGGGCGCTGGCCATTTGATTAAAGGT
>JBIKWV010000367.1:0-5281 GCA_044356135.1 Elainellaceae cyanobacterium | reverse complement strand
GGTAATAGGGAATAGGGAATAGGGAATGGGTGATGGGTGAATAGGGAATGAGTGGTCGAAGGAAGATCGGCTATTCCTGGCAGTCTGTCTTCCAATTTCAACCCGTTCTCTCTACTTCTCATTACTGATTCCCATACCAATTCTGATTCGTTTTCACCCATTCTCGATTACCCATTACCCATTACCTATCACCCATTTCCCCTTCAACCATGCTCAGCTTCATCGACATCGACCACGTAGATAAGATCTTTGCTTTGCCAGACGGTGATCGCTACATTGCCCTGGAGAATATCAACCTGCAAATTCAGCAAGGCGAGTTTGTGACGTTGATTGGTCACTCTGGCTGCGGTAAATCCACGCTATTGAATATTGTGGCGGGACTCGATCGCGCTACGTCAGGCGGGGTGGTGCTGGAGGGGCGCGAGGTGCGTCAGCCAGGGCCAGACCGCATGGTAGTGTTCCAGAACTACTCGCTCCTACCCTGGAAAACCGTGCGTCAGAATATTGCCCTGGCGGTGAATGCAACGATGAAAAAGCTATCTCCGAAAGAACGCGAGGAGATCATTGAGCACCATATCGATCTGGTGGGCTTACGCCATGCGGCAGATAAACGACCTGCGGAATTGTCGGGAGGGATGAAACAGCGGGTGGCGATCGCCCGTGCCCTGGCGCTGCGTCCCAAACTGCTGCTGCTAGATGAACCCTTTGGCGCATTGGACGCTTTGACCCGTGGCAACCTGCAACAGCAGTTAATGCAGATTTGTCAGGAGAGTAAAGTTACCTGTTTGATGGTGACCCACGATGTGGATGAGGCACTCCTGCTGTCTGACCGGATTGTCATGTTGACCAACGGTCCCGCTGCGCAAATCGGACAAATTCTGGAGGTTCCAATTCCCCGTCCCCGTCATCGTCTGGAAGTCGTCAACCATCCCAGCTACTACAGCCTGCGGAATGAGATGATCTACTTCCTGAATCAGCAAAAGCGAGCTTCACGACGGAAGAAAGCGACTCCGGCAGCAGCCGTGTCCCCCAATGGACTGGAGAAAATAGCGCTGGATCTGGGCTTTATTCCATTGACCGATTGTGCGCCTTTGGTGGTAGCCCAGGAGCGAGGGTTCTTTAAGAAATATGGGCTGGAGGTGACGCTGAACCGGGAGCCAAGCTGGAAGGCGATCGCCGAGGGCGTCACCACTGGACGGCTAGACGCCGCACAGATGGTTGCTGGGATGCCGCTGGCGTTGACGCTGGGCATGGGTGGTAAAGTCCCGCAACCTATCGTCACTGCACTAACAATGTCGCGCAATGGCAATGCGATTACCTTCAGTAAACAGTTGTATGACGAGGGTGTGCGATCGCTAGCGGACTTCAAAGCACTCATCGACCGTAACCCCGACACGGTCCATAATCTGGGTGTGGTTCACGACGCCTCCATGCACAACCTGACCCTGCGCTACTGGCTGGCCAGTGCCGGGATCGACCCCGACCGCGATGTGAATCTGGTGGTGATTCCTCCAGCCCAAATGGTCGCTAACCTGAAGGCCGGAAGTATTGACGCCTATTGTGCAGGCGAACCCTGGAATTCCCGTGCAGTTCACGAAGGAATTGGGGTGGTGCTGGCGACCGATCTGGATATCTGGAATGGGCACTGCGAGAAGGTGCTGGGTGTTACAGAGGAATGGGCACAGCAGAATCCACAAACGCATTTGTCCCTGGTTAAAGCGCTGCTGGAAGCCTGCGAATACTGCGACGATCGGCGCAACCGTGAAGAAATTGTGGAACTTCTGTGTCGGCCTGAATATGTAGGGGCTGCGGCGGAAAATATTCGCCCCGGATTCCTGGATGCCTATGACTTCGGTAACGGTGAAGAGCCGCGACAGCTGATTAACTTCAATCAGTTCTTTGTGAACAAAACCAACTGCCCCGATAAGGTAGAAGCAGAGTGGATGATGACCCAACTGGCTCGCTGGGGAGTGGTTCCGTTCCCCAAAAACTGGATCGAAATCCTCGCCCGCGTGCGTCGGGTAGATGTGTTTGATGCAGCCATTCGGGATCTGGGTGAACCGCATCTGTTGCGCGATCGCACCGCAATTCGGTTATTCGATGGCACGGTGTTTAATCCTGATGACCCCCTCAGCTATCTCAATGGCCTCGCAATCAAGCGTGACGTTCGCGTTGAGGAAATCATCATTGATGCAGTTACGGCTGCCGCTTGATTTTATCAATGGGATGCATCGTCGATGCAAACATACTTCGACTACGGCTGATGGGAAGGGCGTGGCATTCGGTAGAGGAGTTTTGGTTTAAAGGCAAAGCACTATAGCCAAATGCCGCGCCCCTACCTGGCCACACCAATTACCCATTCCCTATCCCCATTACCCATCCACGGTTCGGCTATCGCGGTTCGGCTGAGATCACCGTCGAAGCCTCACCGCAACGCCCATCCACCCATCCACCCATCCACCCATCCACCCATCCACCCTGTTCTTGAGCCTGCCGAAAGATCCACCCATTCCCACCCTCACCATGCAAACTCTCGACAACATTCAACCCACTACGATACCTCCCGTGCCTCAAGCTCCCCCATTTCTCGAAATCCAGGGTGTATCGAAGATATACCCCACGCCCAAAGGTGACTACACGGTTCTCGACAATGTCAGCTTGCAGGTGCGGGAAGGTGAATTTATCTGCGTTGTCGGCCACTCGGGCTGCGGCAAAACAACACTGCTGAATATGGTTGCAGGATTTGCTCAGCCAACGTCTGGTGCAGTTCTGCTGGAATCGAACCCAATTACCAAACCCGGCCCCGATCGCATGGTGGTGTTCCAGAACTACTCCTTACTCCCGTGGAAAACTGCTTTTGAGAACGTTTACCTGGGCGTGAAATCAGCCTACAAGGGCAAGTCCCGGCAGGAATTAACGGCGATCGCCCGCGAACACCTGGCCATGGTTGGCCTGACAGAAGCCGCAGACAAGCGTCCTGCCCAGCTCTCCGGTGGGATGAAACAGCGGGTGGCCATTGCTCGCGCTCTGGCGATCCGTCCCAAAATTCTGATTCTGGATGAACCCTTCGGCGCACTGGATGCCATCACCAAAGAGGAACTCCAGGAAGAACTATTGAAGATTTGGACGGATCATCGCGTCACTGTTCTGATGATTACCCACGACATTGATGAGGCGCTATTTTTGGGCGATCGCCTGGTGATGATGACCAATGGCCCTGCCGCCAACATTGGCGAAATTGTAGACATCCCCTTCGAGCGTCCTCGCAACCGTGCCCGGATTCTCGAAGACCCCCAGTTCTACGAACTCCGCAACTACGCCCTCGACTTCCTCTATCGTCGCTATGCACACGACGACGAATAGCTCAATGCCTGGTTTCCTTCCTGCAAGAAGTGGTAAATTCCGTGCCCGAGACTGTCAGAGAAACGGTTAGAACCCTGTGCCCCTACTGTGGTGTTGGCTGTGGATTGGAAGTTGTTCCAGTTGAGTCTAAAGCTGGTACTGAAGATTCAATCCAAGCTCCCGAGTCCAAAATCCAAAATTGGAAAGTGCGGGGCGATCGTACCCACCCCTCCAGTCAGGGAATGGTCTGCGTCAAGGGAGCCACGATTCTGGAGTCCGTTGACCAGGATAGATTGCTCAATCCCCTGTTTCGAGAAACGCTGGATCAGCCATTTCGTCGGATCAGTTGGGATGAGGCACTCGATCGCATTGCTCGACAAATTCAGTTGGTGTGCCAGACCGACGGTGCAGATGCACTGGCGATGTACGGGTCAGGCCAATTTCAAACGGAGGATTACTACGTTGCTCAGAAGCTGATGAAAGGCTGTCTGGGTACGAATAACTTTGACGCGAATTCGCGGCTTTGTATGTCCTCGGCGGTTTCGGGCTACGTGCAGAGCCTCGGCTCCGATGGCCCCCCCTGCTGCTATGACGATCTGGAACTCACCGACTGCGCATTCCTGATTGGTACCAATACGGCTGAATGTCACCCGATTGTGTTCAACCGTCTGCGCAAGCATCACAAGCAGAATCCCCACGTCAAACTGGTGGTGGTCGATCCACGAAAAACCTCCACAGCGGAAGTCGCGGATGTGCATCTGGCGATTCGTCCCGGCACTGATATCGACCTGATGAACGGGATCGCCTATCTATTGCTGGAATGGGGAGCCATCGCCACTCCTTTTATCGACAAGCACACCACCGATTTCGATGCTTACTTCAACGTCATTCGCCACTATCCACCGCACCAGGTTGCCCAACGGTGCGGGATTCGCGTTGAGGATTTAGAGGTTGCCGCCCGATGCTGGGCAGAATCCAGTCGGGTGCTGTCCATGTGGTCAATGGGCGTGAACCAGTCCAGCGAAGGTACGGCAAAGGTTCGCAGCATTATCAATCTGCATCTGATGACGGGCATGATTGGCAAACCGGGCAGTGGTCCCTTTTCCCTGACAGGACAGCCCAACGCGATGGGTGGACGTGAGGCCGGAGGACTGTCTCATTTGCTGCCGGGATACCGATCGATTAAAAATCCCCAGCACCGTCAGGAGGTTGAAGCTTTCTGGGGACTTCCAGAAGGGCAGATTCAGCCAGAACCCGGACGATCCGTTTGGGACATGGTGCTGGGCTTAGAGTCCGGGGATATCCAGTTTTTCTGGATTGCGGCGACCAATCCCGCCGTGAGTTTGCCCGACCTGGAGCGAACGAAGGCGGCGCTGCGGCGATCGCCCTTCACCGTCTACCAGGACGCCTACTACCCGACCGAAACTGCTGAGTTCGCCCACCTGCTGTTGCCCGCCGCCCAGTGGGGGGAGAAAACAGGCTGCATGACCAACTCTGAGCGGGTCGTCACGCTGGCGCAGGCGTTCCGCCGACCGTCAGGGGAAGCCCGCACCGACTGGGAAATTTTTGCAGAAGTTGGTCGCCGACTGGGATTTGCAGCGCAGTTTTCATTCCAGAATTCCGCTGAGGTGTTTGCAGAATTTGTGCAGCTTACGAGCGATCGCCCCTGCGACATGACCCACCTCAGCCATGAGTCGCTCCGCACCAATGGCCCTCAGAACTGGGGCAATGGGGTCTCTTCTGGGCAATCTCCCAGCGATCGCCAGCGTCTCTATGCCGATCTCCGTTTTCACACCCCCGATGGCCGCGCCCGCTTTGCTGCCCTCCATTCTCGCGGTCTGGCGGAGCCTCCCGACGATGCCTATCCTTTCGTCTTCACGACAGGTCGCCTGTACGGCCACTGGCACACTCAGACTCGCACCGGACGCATCGAAAAGAT
>JBIKWV010000366.1:0-5286 GCA_044356135.1 Elainellaceae cyanobacterium | reverse complement strand
CCTGATGTATTTTGAGAGAAAGCAGCAACCGTGTAGATTTATGTATTTCTCTCAGTTTTCTCAACGTTGGCAGCAGTGGGTATCTCACCTTGGACTCACGGCTTTGTCCGTCCTTCTGGTCGTCCAGGTCTGTCTGGGGTCTGCTGCACCCGCCGGAGCAACCTCCGTTTTTGACCTGCCCGCTCTGGTTCCTGGGGAATCCACCTGGCTGCACGATGAGGCCAACATTCTGAGTCGGCTGACCCGGAGCAACCTGAGCGGTGCGCTGGATAGCCTTGCCAAGAAAACGGGAAATCAGGTGCATCTGGTCACAATTCACCGCCTGGACTACGGTGAAACGGTCGATACCTTTGCCCAGCAACTCTTTGAGCGCTGGTTTCCAACTCCAGAGGCTCAGGCCAATCAAACACTGCTGGTGCTGGACAACGTGACCAACAATGTGGCGATTCGCACCGGAGAAGGAGTGAAGTTGCTGCTCACCGATGACATTGCCAGTAGCGTCGCCCAGGAAACCCTGATGGCCCCATTGCGGGAGGGCGATCGCTATAACCAGGCACTGATCGATGCGAACGATCGCCTCGTCGCTGTTCTCTCCGGCCAACCTGACCCCGGTCCTCCGGTCATTGCCAGCAATATCCAGACTGAGAGCAACTTTGCCACACCAGAGGAAACTGCCAGCAGTAATGCAACGATCTGGGTCATTGGCCTGCTGGTTGCTGCAACAGTCATCCCGATGGCGACCTACTTTTTGTACCAGGTGATGCAGTCTTAGAATCTATCCGAAAACCCGAACTCTGGCAGGCGCGACGCCGTAGCATCACGCCTGCCAGAGTTCGGGTTTTCGGTTTTCGGATCAGCACTGACAGCGCTTCTCAAGCTGGTGCATCAGAGTTTTTTGAGAGGGAGCCGCGCTTCGCGCGGCTCTCTCTCAAAAAACTGTGGCTTATCTGAGGGCAAAGCGTTATACGACCTGAGCATCACAATACTTTCACCTGATAGACCGGATTTCGCTTGACTCAATTTTGAAGTTGCGCGAAACTGATCTAAAAGTAACGACTCGTACTAACGCTAAGTTTCTTTACTTTTCATTGCGGGATAGTTCATTTCCTCCTCTCTGGTTAAATAGAATTATCCTTATGCTAGACGGTTCATCCATAGTCCAGTGGCTCTGTACCTCTTCCCCTCTCAGGTTCTTTTCGCTCTCAGGCGCATGGAAACGTTAGAGTTCATCATTTATCCCGATGGTCGCGTGCAGGAGAAGGTCACAGGCATTGTGGGGTCTTCCTGCGCCGAGGTGACAGCGGCGATCGAGGCTCAGTTGGGCCGGGTCGTCAGCCAGGAACCAACCTCCGAATACTTTGCCCAGTCCGTCACCCAATCGGCGGGCGTGCAAAACCAGACTTCTTTCAGCGAGTGGTAGTTTTATAGTTCTATTTTTGTCCTGGTTCCCCATAACGAAATCCCATGTCACACTTCAGCCAAATCAAAACTCAAATCCGCGACCTGACCTCCCTCCAATCTGCCCTGACAGACCTGGGCATTGACTGGAAAGCAGGCCCTCAACCCGTGCGTGGCTACCGGGGTCAAACCCGTGAAGCAGAAGTCGTGGTTGAGCAAGACAACGGCTACGATGTTGGTTTTAGCTGGAACGGTCAGGAATATGAGCTGGTGGCCGATCTGCAATACTGGAAGCAACCCCTCACCGTTGAAGGCTTCCTGAATCGTGTGACCCAGCGCTACGCCTATCACACCGTTGTGAAAACCACTTCCAACCAGGGCTTCCAGGTCGCCGAAGAGCAGCGCCAGGAAGATGGCTCAATTCGTCTGGTGCTTCAGCGCTGGAGCGCTTAGATTTCGGTGAACTGAAGGAAGGCCAGCGTGATGCTGGCCTTCCTTGTCTTTATGCGATCGCAAATTCTTTTACCTGCTATGAGCGATACGTCTGCCTTCTCCCACGACGCGAATCCTGCCTTCCTGACGGCCCAACCCACCGGATTTGAGCCGGAACTGGGCGGCGACTGGCGCGATTCTCCCGACCGCACCGGGCTGGAACCCGAACTGGGCGGCATCGTGCGGCAGAAAGGCGTCTATGTCGATGAGATCACCTGCATCGGCTGCAAACACTGTGCCCACGTCGCCCGCAACACCTTCTACATCGAGCCAGACCACGGGCGATCGCGCGTTGTCCGGCAGGACGGTGACACGGAAGAGGTCATCCAGGAGGCGATCGATACCTGCCCCGTAGACTGCATTCACTGGGTAGACTACACCGAACTGAAAAAGCTGGAGGAGGAACGCAAGTATCAGGTCGTTCCCACCGCTGGCTTCCCAATTGATAAATCTCTCATCGCTGCTCAGAAGCGCCGTAAGCAGCGGCTGAACCGTAACGTCCCGGAATAGCCACCGTTATTGCAGGGCAATGGGGTTGGGGGTAGCCCCCACAGTCCAGTCACCCGTAGGGTTCAAACGGTCGTTGACCCCGGTTCATTAGAAAATAGACAATCGCCCCGATCCGATCGAACCGGGGGCAAACGACCGTGTCGCCCCAACCGTAGCCATACCGTTTAGGACGATCGCCACCATTGCAGGTAAAAGGCGATCGCCCCAAATCCCCCAAAAATCGGCATTCACAGCAGGTGCAGCGGATCGACATCAATTGTTAGACTGATTCCTGGCGGACAGTACGATCGCACCTCCGCCAGCCGTTCGGGAATCGTCGCTTCAATACTGCCCTTGAGTAAAATTTGCCAGCGGTAGCGCTGGGCCACACGGGCGATCGCCGCCGGAGCAGGCCCCAGAATTTCATAATCTGGCATAACCTCCGCGATCCGAAAGGCCAGTCGTTCTGCGGTTCTCTGGACGGCTCTGGCCTCCAGGCCGCTAATACGGAAAGCAATCAACGTTTTGTAGGGAGGGTAGGCCATCTCCTGCCGATGCACCAGTTCAGTTTCGGCAAAGGCTGCATACGCCTGGTTCTGGACAGCGGCGATCACCGGGTGGTTGGGGGAGTAGGTTTGCAAAATCACCCGCCCCGGTTCTGCTCCCCGTCCCGATCGCCCTGCCACCTGGAGAAGAATCTGGAAACTGCGTTCGCTGGCCCGGTAGTCCGCCAGGTGCAGCAGTCCATCGGCAGCTAATACTCCCACCAATGTCACCTGGGGCAGATCGATTCCTTTGGTTAACATCTGGGTGCCCACCAGCAGGTCAGCTTCCCCCTGAGCAAAGCGCGTCAGCAGGGCGCGGTGAGACCCCTTGGTGCGCGTGGTATCGCTGTCGTAGCGGATACAGCGCAGATTGGGGAACTCCTCGGCCAGCTCCTGCACGACTCGCTGGGTGCCGCTGCCAAAATGCTTCAGATAGGGAGAGCCGCAGGAGGGGCAGTGGGGCGGATGCAGTTGGCCATGACCACAGTAGTGGCAGCGCAGCATCGAGGTCGAACCGGGCTGGGGCTGGTGGTAGGCCAGAGAAATGTCGCAGTGGGGGCAGTGAATCACGAACCCGCAACTGCGGCAGGAAACAAAGGTGCTGTGTCCCCGCCGGGGAATGAACAGAATACCCTGCTGCCGTTGCTCCAGGAGCGTATCCAGAGCATCTCTGAGACAACGGCTGAACAGAGAACGATTCCCCTGAGCCAGTTCGGCTCTCATATCGACCACCTCAATCGGTGGAGAGGGGCGAGCGTGAACACGCTGGGGCAAAGAGAGCAGCAGGGGGGCGGGACGATCGCTGTACAGATCCCCGGAGGGAGAGCCACCTCTCAGTTCCCCGGAGAGGTTACCTGTTTCCGCTTCTGAAGCCAGAACGGCGCTAAATTGCGTCCAGGTCTCCAGCGCTGGGGTCGCAGATCCTAGCACGAGTGGACAATCGGCAATCGCTGCCCTCCAGTAGGCCACCGTGCGGGCGTGGTAGCAGGGCGCGGGCTGGTCTTGCTTGAAGCTGTCGTCGTGTTCTTCGTCGAGAATAATCATGCCCAGGTGGGGCAGAGGCGCAAAGATGGCGGAGCGGGTACCAATCACAATCTGGGGATGCCCCTCCAGCATGCGTCGCCAGGTGTCGTACCGTTCGCCCTCCGACAGGGCACTGTGGTAGACCAGCACGCTGTTGCCAAATCTGGCCCGGAAGCGATCGGTAAGCTGCGGCGTCAGGCCAATTTCGGGCACCAGTACCAGGGCCGATTTTCCCTGCTTCAGAAGTGGAGCGATCGCCTGTAAGTACACCTCCGTCTTCCCCGATCCCGTTACCCCATGCAGCAACACGGGACGGTAGTGGGCGATCGCCGTTATCTGCTCCAAAACCTGCTGCTGGTCAGCCGTCAGCGCTTTTGGCTTGTCGGGGGCAGGACTCCCCCCTGATTCTGACCGCAGCACCTCACGGGACTGCACCACAACGCAGCCCTTCTGTTCCAAAGTTTTCACTACGGAGGAACTGACGCGGCACTGCTGGAGCAAATCCTGGAGCCACAGGTCGCCCCCGTTGCGCCGCAGCACTTCTAAAACTTCTCGCTGGCGATCGCTCAACGCCGTCTCACTATGGGAGATCAGCGTTACCGCCTGCCGCTGTTTGGCCTGCACCGGAGTTGGCGGCTCCAGGTAGCTCTCCACCCAGCCCAACCGCAGCAACTCCCGCAGGCCCGCCCTGGCCCCCGGCACCTGTCGCTGTAGAAACTGCCAGGTGTAGTCCCCGGTTTTGGAGGAGCGCAGTTTTTCCAGGAGGGACTGGGCAGCGGGAATGCCGCAGATTGCCTTGGGGGGCAGGGCATCGGCAAGGAGTCGGATGCGGCGCTGCGATCGCCCCAGTAACCCCGGCGGTAATGCGGTACGGATCACCTGGATGAGCGGCGTACAGTAGTAGGTCGCCACCTGCTCCAGCAGGCTCCAGTACTGCTGGGGAAAAAACTGTCTGCTGACCACATCCTCAATGGGTCGTACCGTTTCGATCGCCAGTCCATCTGGCAGATTCATCGCAGGCCGGATGGCGATGCCGCCCACCTGCCGTCCACCAAAAGGCACACTTAAGATGTCGCCGGGGTCAACGTCTAGCGTGTCTGGGACGGAGTAAAGGTAAAGTTCCTGGGTGCCGGGGCAATCGACCAGCACTTCTATCCAGGGTGCCTTTGGAGTCGGGGTGTACCGGGTGCGAGATTCCGCCACGGCGCTTTGAGGAGGTGCAACGGCAGTGGGGGAAACATCCATCGGGTGAGAAGGGAGTTCAGGTCGATAGAGCGAGGCGGACGGGTGCCTCTCGGTTTGTTTAGTCTATCTAGTATAAGGCTATCTTCTAGTGGCG
>JBIKWV010000365.1:0-5298 GCA_044356135.1 Elainellaceae cyanobacterium | reverse complement strand
CAGAGAGCGTTTCGCGGCGCTACAGGGAAAATAGTCAAAAGTCCAGTAAGTCAGTGGGTGTGGAAAAAGTCGAAACCCAAAAGGCTATTCCGCCTGCACAGCAGGCGGAATAGCCTTTTGAGTTTCAAACTGAATCGCGCCTTTCTACTTATCTGGGGCAAGCTTTGCGTGCCCCACAATGCCTGCGTTACATTAAGTGATGTTGTGTGCCTCTCCAGCGATGACCGATCTCCTTAAGCCTTTACACTATCTCGCCAGCCTCAAGGTGGACCAGGTTGACGACTACCACGGCACCCCCGTTGCTGACCCCTACCGCTGGCTGGAAGACCCCCATTCGCCGGAGACCCGCAGTTGGATTGAAGGCCAGAACCAGGTTACCTTTGGCTATCTGAATCAACTCCCGAAGCGCGATCGCATCAAACAGCGCCTGACGGAGCTGTGGGACTACGAGAAGTACGGCATCCCGTTTCAGCAGGGCGATCGCTACTTCTTCTTTAAGAACGATGGGTTGCAGAACCAGAGCGTCCTCTACACACTGCCCAGTCTGGAGGCAGAACCCCAGGTATTGCTCGATCCCAATGCGCTCTCAGAAGACGGTACCGTGGCGCTGAGTGGACTGGCCATCAGCGAGGATGGCAATCGGTTGGCCTACGGGCTGTCTGCCTCCGGCTCCGACTGGGTGGAGTGGAAAGTGCGGGATGTCGGGACGGGGGACGATTTGACTGATCACCTGAAGTGGGTCAAGTTCTCCGGTGCTTCCTGGACCCACGACCAGCAGGGCTTCTTCTACTCCCGCTTTGATGAGCCGAACGAGCAGACGAGGCTGGAGGACGCCAACTATTACCAGAAATTGTACTATCACCGACTGGGGACGCCCCAGTCTGAGGATATTCTGGTGTACCATCGGCCCGACCAGAAGGAGTGGATGTTTAGTGGGCAGGTCACCGAGGATGGCCGCTTTCTGGTGATCTACGTTTCTCGCAGCACCGAGCGCAAGAACCTGATTTTTTATCAGGACTTGAGCCAGCCGGACGCTCCGATCGTGGAACTGATATCAGAATTTGAGGCGAGCTACAGTCTGATTGAGAACGAAGGCACTCGCTTCTGGTTTAAAACCGACCTGGAGGCACCGCGTGGACGGGTAGTGCAGATCGACCTGAACCAGCCCGATCGCGCCTACTGGCAGGAGGTGATCCCCGAAGCGGCTGAAACGCTCCAGTTCGTCAGTCTATTTGGCGATACCTTTGTGGCCGCTTACCTGAAGGATGCCTACACTCAGATCAAACTGTTTAACCTCACAGGCACAGCCCAGGGTACGGTAGACCTTCCCGGCATCGGTTCTGTAGGGGGCTTTGGCGGCAAACGTACTGATACCGAGACGTTCTACCAGTTCACCAGTTTCACCAGTCCCGGCACGATCTATCGCTACGACCTGGCTACTGGGCGCAGTACCCTGTTCCGTCAGCCCAAACTTACCTTCAACCCCGACGACTACGAGACAACGCAGGTCTTCTACGCCAGCAAGGACGGGACTCAGGTTCCCATGTTTATCGTCCATAAGAAGGGGCTGACGCTGGACGGTCAGAATATGACGTACCTTTACGGCTACGGTGGTTTCAATATTTCCCTCACCCCCAGCTTTTCCCCCAGTGTGATGGTGTGGCTGGAGATGGGCGGGGTGTTTGCTCAGCCCAATCTGCGCGGTGGTGGTGAGTACGGTGAAGAATGGCACCAGGCGGGGACAAAGCTGAATAAGCAGAATGTGTTTGATGATTTCATTGCGGCGGCAGAGTGGCTGGTGGCAAATGGGTACACCTCGCCTGGGAAGCTGGCGATCGCCGGAGGCAGCAACGGTGGTTTACTGGTGGGAGCCTGCATGACCCAGCGTCCCGATTTGTTTGGATCTGCCCTGCCTGCGGTAGGTGTGATGGACATGCTGCGGTTTCCCAGGTTCACCATTGGCTGGGCCTGGGTGTCAGACTACGGTTCCCCTGAAAATCCCGACGAGTTCCGTGCCCTCTATGCCTATTCTCCCTTGCACAATTTAAAACCGGGCACCCGCTACCCTTCGACCCTGATCACGACTGCGGATCATGATGATCGCGTTGTCCCCGCCCACAGCTTCAAGTTTGCGGCGGCGCTCCAGGCGGCGCACGAGGGAGACAACCCGGTGCTGATTCGGATTGAGACGAAAGCAGGACATGGAGCCGGAAAACCTACGGTGAAGGTCATCGAAGAGGCGGCAGATCGCTGGGCTTTCTTGCTCGACGTGCTGGGTGACAAAAATTAAATTGCAGGTGAAACACACCGCAAAGGCGCAGAGGACGCAAAGACCGACCTCTGCGACCTCTGCGCTTCTGCGGTGAACCATTCCTGGTCAAGCGCTGAGGGAAGTTTGGATCGGACAGTCCGGCCCCCTGTGCAGCAGTTGGGTGGCCTGGTCAGCGGGTAGCGGCTGACTGAACCAGAAGCCCTGCATATGCTCACACCCGAGCGATCGCAGCAAATACGCTTGCACTTCGTTCTCGACCCCCTCGGCTACCAGTTCCAGATTCAGGACTCGACCCATGGCGATGATGGCGGCAACGATCGCTTTGTCATTTGGGTCAGTATTAATGTCGCGTATGAAAGAGCGATCGATTTTCAGCGTCTGGAAGGGGAATTCTTTCAGGTAGCTGAGGGAGGAATAGCCTGTCCCAAAGTCATCGATCGCAATGGAAACTCCTAACTGATGAATTTGATCCAGCAGCAGTTTTGCCCGCTCGACGTTTTTCATCACGGTGGTTTCGGTGATTTCCAGTTCCAGGTAGTTGGGGGAGATCTGTGTTTCGACCAGAACTGCTTGAATCAGGTCGGTGAGATTGGGTTGTTGAAACTGGTAAGCTGATAGATTGACTGCGACTTTCACAGGCGAGAGGCCCAGCTTCTGCCAGGTGCGATTCTGAGCACAGGCTGTTTGCAATACCCAGGCACCCAGCGGCAGAATTAAGCCAGTTTCTTCTGCCAGCGGGATAAATTTATACGGATGCACCAGCCCCAATTCTGGGTGTTGCCATCGTACCAGCGCTTCCATATGGGTGATGACCCCAGTGTGGGTGTTGATTCGGGGCTGGTAGTACAGCACCAGTTCCTGTCGTTCCAGCGCGTGGTGTAACTGGTTCTCCATACGGAGACGTTCAGATGCTTCCGAATTCAGGGTGGGGGTGAAGAGCTGATAACCGTTGCGGCCTCCCTCTTTGGCGCGGTAGAGGGCAGCATCAGCATGTTTCAGAAGCGTCTCGGCATCGGTGCCGTCGTTGGGATAGATGGCAATGCCAATACTGCTACTGATGTGCAGCAGGTGGCTGTCGAGCGCGACCTGGGGTTTCATCGTATCGAGGATTTTTTTGGCGATCACAATGGCATCCTGACTGCCGTTGAGTTTGGTGAACAGCAAAGTAAATTCGTCGCCCGCCCAGCGCGCTACCATATCGCCCTGGCGGAGACAACTCTTCACCCGCTTTGCCACTTCCTGGAGCAGGCGATCGCCCGCAGCGTGTCCCAGGGTATCGTTGATAATTTTGAAGCGATCCAGATCCAGAAAAAATACCGCCAATTTTGAGTTGTTCTCAGTCGCCTCAGAGAGTGCGGTGGAGAGGCGCTCATTAAACAGGATGCGATTGGGGAGACCCGTGAGCAGGTCATGGGTCGCCTGGTAGCGGATGATGCTTTCCTTCTGGTGGCGATCGGTGACGTCGCGAAAGCTCCACACTCGCCCCACAATGTCGCCATTCAGCCGCTGGGGCTGAGAGTATCGTTCAAATCGACGACCATCTTTGAATTCCAGCACATCGTGGCTGATGGCTTCGGGCTGGACATAGAGGCTCTGGACTTTGGCCAGGAAACCCTGCGGATCGAGGAGTTGATCCAGGACAAACTGGAGCAGGGGGGAGTGGTCATGGTCGGCATTGGCAATTTCCCGTGGAATTTGCCACATCTCGACGAATTTCTGATTAAATCCCTCTACCCGTCCATCCCGATTGACCACCAGAATGCCATCAGCGGTCGCCTCCAGGGTCGCCTGTACCAGGGCCAGCGATCGCTGTAACTTGATCGCGGCCTGTTGTCGGTCAGTAATATCCTGTGCGACGCAAACAATCCCTAGAATCCTGTCGTCCTCTGTACGCATCAACGATGCCGAAAACAGAACGGGAACAACCTGACCGGATCGCGTCCGATAAGTTGTTTCAATATTTTGAATGTATCCCTGCTGGTTCAGTTGTGCCAGATTCTCTCCCTGCAGCAGACCCCCTACCTCCGGAGCGACTTTGCCAATGGGTTGCCCCAGCAGTTCCTTCCGGCGATACTTCAGCAGTTTGGCCGTGGCCAGATTGACAGAATGAATGGTCAAACTCTCAGGCTGAAGTACGATGAGCGATTCCACCATACTCTCGCGCACTTTGATGGCGTAGGCCGTAATCTGGCGCAGATTGCGAGTCATTTTGTTGAAGGTGTGCGCCAGTTCGCCAATCTCATCATTGCGGTAACGATCGATCTGGGTGTTGAGTTTTCCTTTGCCCACCCTTAGCGCTGCCAATTTGATCTGTCCAAGGGAGCGAGCAATGGAAAACGAAATGGATCCACCCAGCAGAACCGAGAGCAGAAACGCCAGCAGACCAATGCCAAAAATCAACCGGGAAACTGTCACAAACCGTTCCTGACTGGCTGATTTTACCTGTACCAGTTCCTGATTTCGTTCGGCGATCGCCCGATTCACCTTGCTGAAGTATTCATCCCTCATGGCCTCCAGGGATTCTTCTGCACCCAAAATCGTCGTCTTAGAAGCATTCGAATTTGCCAGCACAACCATTGCGCTGGCTTCATTGAGAACTTTTTCTCCCTGCTGCTCAATTTCTCTAAACAGCTCCTTTGAACGGGTGCAGTTTTGAATCAGCTCCTGGTATCGCCGCTTGAATTGTTCATAGTCCAGACGGGCGAGCTGGATTTCTTTTTTCTCTCGTTGGACTTCCTCCCGTTTGGCCGCTGCCAGAATCGTCTGTTCTGTTCCATGATCTGTAACCGCTGGCCCTTGAGCCGCAGAAATCAGTGCAATTTCGACCGAAGATTTCGTGACTCGACTGACGGCTTCCTTCAGACGCTCCAACTCGTCGCGCAGTGGGATTACCCGCTCGACCACATAGTCAAATTCCTGCTCCATCTGGAAGACGGCGTGGGTGCTAACGCCGCCGACTACTTCAACTAGAAGTGCGATCGCCAGATATCCAAAGAAGATTTTTTGCCGAATTCTCATTATTTGCA
>JBIKWV010000363.1:0-5305 GCA_044356135.1 Elainellaceae cyanobacterium | reverse complement strand
CGGGCGAAGCCCGCGCCACTCGAAAAGTTGGTTTTGTAAATTTGTAAAAGTGAGATACACGCGACAACTTATTTTCAGATGAATTGAAAGAGATTTTTCAAGCTTTATACTATTGCACTTCTCGTGCGAGCGAGATACGGGTGCTCTTGCACCCCGTACCTCACCAGCAGATTCCTATAGGATCACGGATTGATTA
Source organism: Elainellaceae cyanobacterium (assembly GCA_044356135.1). Classification (GTDB taxonomy): domain Bacteria; phylum Cyanobacteriota; class Cyanobacteriia; order Elainellales; family Elainellaceae; genus CAZVXA01. The sequence continues at coordinate 5,109 of JBIKWV010000363.1, read as the reverse complement.
CAACCCGGAATTTAGTTTCTGCAAGCGCGGCGAAGCCGCGCTTGCAGAAACTAAATTCCGGGTTGTATTAAACTTCTGTTCCTAAGGGAATTGGCTCTCCACATTTTGTGTGCCCACACAAAATCAAGGGTTTCAGGCATTGCTATGGGAGGTTTTCACACAAAGTCGTCGAGGGGCTTGAAAATTTGCAAAAGTGGGATGCTCCCGTCGTAGAGAGCCTGGATTCTCTGGGAAATAATACCGACTGACTCAGCAGTTTGTGCTCAGTCCTGGATGTTACGCTTAGTGAAGTACGTTGAGATACAGCGTTTTTCCATTCGATAGCGTACCTCCCCTGGCATAGCGTCCACTCTCTTATGAACCCAACTGACGATATTCCTGAAGCGCAGCGGGATACAGTCGTAACTGTAGAGCCAAAGCCCAGAATAAAGTGGAAGCTGATAATAATCGGCTTTCTGGGAATGGTGATCGCCCTTGTACTCGGTATGCTGACCAGTCTGCAAGTATCGAATACCAGTGCGATCGCCCCTTCTCCTGCAACCGTTTCTCCCGCTCCTGTCATTGCTACATCGGTCTTGCCTGAGGTTGTTCCCACTGCCGCAGCTCAACCTGAAGTCCCTGCAAACACCGTTCTGGGTCATTTTCCCTACGCTGAGGCTCCACTGGACACCCTGCGTCCCGTTTCAGCAGAGGGGATCAAATTGAGGGCCGCTGCCGCCCAAAAATTTCAGGAGATGGTGGCCGATGCTCGTGCCGAAGGCGTGAGACTGATCCCCCTTTCAGGTTTTCGAACGATCGCCGACCAGAATTATCTTTTCTTTGAAGTCAAAGCCGAGCGCAACCAGACTGCCCAGCAGCGAGCCGATGTCAGTGCACCTCCTGGTTATAGCGAACACCATACTGGGTATGCCGTCGATATTGCCGACCCATCTCGACGGGATCTGGATCTGAGGCCAGAATTTGACACGACCCCTGCCTTCCAATGGATGCAGAAAAACGCCGCCCGCTTTAGCTTTGAGCTGTCCTTCCCCAAAGACAATCCCCAGGGCGTCAGTTACGAACCCTGGCACTGGCGCTTTGTGGGCGATCGTGATAGCTTGGAAACCTTTTACAAAGCCCGTTCCAGTTCTCCTGCTCCGATCACTCCTGTTCAGGTAACTCCTTCTGCGCCTCTATCTACACCGTGAATCAAGCCTCCCTCAACCTGATTGCTATTACCATCTTCACCCTGGTTATGACCAGCCTGCTGGGGCCGTTAATTAACCTCTCCCCAGTTGTACCTGCGATCGCCGTTGCCACAATTCTTGGACTGGGAACCCTGGATACCTTCTCGCTTCAGGGCCAGGGCAGTACTTTGCTGCTGGATTGGGTGGCTGGATTTTCGCCAGAACACCGCGATCGCATCATTCACCACGAGGCAGGCCATTTTCTGGTGGCTCGCTTGCTCGAGATCCCGGTGACCGGATACACCCTGACTGCATGGGAAGCCTTTCGAGCAGGCCAATCAGGTCTGGGTGGGGTGAGCTTTGACCTCCAGGAACTGGACACCGAACTTGCTGTGGGCAGGCTATCGGCTCACTGGTGCGATCGCTACTGCACCGTCTGGATGGCAGGAATCGCGGCAGAGGATCTGAAATATGGGGATGCTGAAGGGGGAGGGGACGATCGACAAAAATTACGTTTGCTGTTGACAACGCTCAAACGCCCCGACGGAGAAATTGCCCTGAAAGAGCGCACCGCCACCTTTCAGGCAAAGACTCTGCTTGAACAGCATCAGGATTCGTACAATGCCCTGGTAGAAGCAATGCGCCGCCGTGCTCCGGTGCAGGAATGCCTTGACGTGATTGCATCTCCCTGATCATCTGATCACGAACCAAATTTGGGTTCACCACAGAGGCGCAGAGCGCGCAAAGGTTTTACTCTGCGTCCTCTGCGCCTCTGTGGTGCCCTTCACAAATGATCAAATTTAGCGAAGCGAATCCAGGTCCAGCGCTTCGGAACCGCCCTGCTCAAGCTGCACCAGAATTCTGCCAAGCTGTGTCCAGACCAGGATCCCCGTTAGCAGCGTCATTCCAATGGAAATGACGTAGGCGATCGACCCTGGAAAGCCGAAGATCTGCACACCCGACGCCAGAAACACACAAACGCCAACGCAGATTCCCAGGAAGGGGAGTAGCAACTGGGGACCTTTCATTACGGCCAGAGTGCGAGTGGAGCGATTTTTGGCCCATTCGTTGACGGATTGTTTTAAGGTCGCTTCGAATGCCAGACCGGAGGTGAGTCCGGCCAGTAGTCCGGCAACCAGCAGAAAATAGGGGGGGTCGTAGTACACAGTTATCTCCTTTCTCTCCTTAAATTGCTTCAGGTCGCCAGAAGGGGGCGATTGCATTTACAAAAATTCACTTTGTCCTATTCTCCCCCGATTTGGGCCACTTCTCATTTTTTGCTAATGCTGGTTACTGGAGTTTTGACTAAATTGCGCCGATTTTTCTGAAACGCTGACGCAGTCAGCGTTTCAGAAAAATCGGCGCTAAACCTAAGAATGCTGTGAAACGCTCTCTCTGAGAGCGTTTCACAGCATTGCAGGGGAAATAGTCAAAAGTCCAGTGGTTAGCGTTTGTCGAGAAACTCGCAAGCCGTTCCGTCCACGCTGCGGATGGAACGGCTTGCGAGTTTCTCAACTTAGTCACCCTGCCTGAGCTGTTTTTTTCGGCGTTCTCGACTGAGCATCGCCACGCTCAGCGTCACCAGAATGACCCCCAGGATTTGCACGAAATTGAGCGTTTCCTGGATTGTCACCCAGGCCAGGACGACGGTCAGCGCGGGGTTGGTGGCTCCGATCATGGAGGCAGTCGTTGCACCAATCATGCGAATGCCAAAGTTATTCAGCAGATGGCCTGTAGAGGTGGCGATCGCCGATAGCAGCGCACCCACCCAGAGCGCAGCCCACGGAAGATTGCCGCTGTGAATCTGCCACACCAGCAGGCAGAATCCTGACAAAACTAACGTTGTGGCGAAGCTGAGCCAGGTAAAAGGCACCGGGTGAAACGACTCAAAACTTCTCTGGGCGAAAACAGTGTAAAGCGCGTAGGTGACACCTGACGCTAATCCGGCCACAACGCCAATCCAGGGATGACTGCCAAAGGCGGCGTTGCTCTGGGGCAGGGTCAGGGCGCTGCCGATAAACACGCCACCCATGATTCCCCAGCCGTACAGGGAAAGGCGATCGCCAAACATGCGCCAGGAGAGCAGCGCTGTAAACACCGGGTACGTGAAAAACAGGGTCATGGCGATCCCGGTGGGGATCAGTCCAATCGAAACGTAGAGCAGAGCCAGGTAAAGAAACATCAGGCAGCCACAGCCGAGTGATCGCAACAGGAGAGGCCGCTGGGAGGGTTGCCGCAATTTTGCCACGTCCTGCCAGGTGGAGGCGTGAAGGGATGTGGCCAGTGCGCCCATCGGGGGCACCACCAGTAACATCCGCATGAACATCAGCAGGAATGAGTTTTGCAAGGTGGGGGTGACGAAACCGCCCGTTTGTAGAATTCCGAGAACGGTATGTTCCGTGAAGAGAACTCGAACGATAACGTTCTGGAAACAGAAAAAAATGGAAGACAGGAGAACGATCAGAAAACCGAGCATTATGGTTTGAGCACCCTTAACGAACCAATGAATTGGGCAGCGGAAAACAGCGAATAGGCATACTCGCCAACCGATTCACTGCTTCGTAAGCCCAATCAGTAGGTAGCACATCAGGAAAAGCAGAGGCAAACTGTCCCGGAGGGCAGGTAGCGGGGGGCGATTAGGAAACAGCGGGGGAATTGGGAGACGCCTCCGGGGAAACACGCTGCCGTGGCAGAGTTGGTTCTGAGGGAACTTCCTGAACGGACTGAGGTGGGGGGGCAGAGGGAGCGGACGGGACGGGAGATGGAGACTCTGCTGCCAAAGTCGGAACCTGTCCACCCAAAAAGCTCAACCCCCCAACCACGACAGCGGCGGTGTAGCGAATTAGGGCAGTCATTGTGCGGTTCTCCAATCGGATGGATCTGGATCGGTGGGGCTGTTTCCCACCTTAGCGCAGACGACGGAGTGCTAGATGGCGATCGCCACTATCGAACGTAGGACGCGCCGTTAATATCCAGCGTACTCCCGGTCATATGGCGCACCGCTCCTGTTGCCAGAAAGGCCACTGCCTCTGCCACCTCCTGCGGCGGCACGGGTTCTCCCAGGGGGATGTCTCGTGTCACGTATTCAGCCCCTCGTTCCTGCATCAGTTCTTCAATCCGATCGGTTCTGACAAAACCGGGGGCGATCGTATAGGCCAGAATATTTTGGTGAGCAAATCCTCTCGCAATACTGCGAGTCAGTGCCACAACACCACCCTTCGACGCAGCATAGTTCATAAAGTCTGGTGCATCGCCCCGAAAGGCAGCACGACTGGCGATATTAATGATCATTCCCCCTTCTGGGCGCGTCTGATAGTGAAGAATCGCCTCACGGCAGAGATCCGCCACGGCCAGAAGGTTCACCTGGAGCGTGTTCTGCCAGACCTGATGCCACTGTTCGAGGGGGTCGTTCACGGCAGCGTAGGGCATCGTTGCCGCATTGTTCACCAGCACGTCAATCCGCCCTTTCCAGGCGATCGCCCCCTGCCACAATTCATTCCCGGCCCCCGGCACCGAAAGATCTGCCTGCACCTGGTGACAGCGCTCCGCCCCCAATTTCTGCACCAGATGCTCCGCGTCGGTCTGGGACTGGCTGTAGTGCAGAACGACTTCTGCATTAGAGCGGTGGAGTTTTTCGGCGATCGCCATTCCAATGCCCCGCGCAGCCCCGGTCAGCAGTATGACTTTACCCGTCAAATCCATGCTTGAATACCTGTCAAAACAGCTATTCTACTTTGGCTTCTACTTGGTGTGAAAGCCTCGGCAGTGTGCCCCCAGGGGGCACACTGCCGAGGCTTTCACTTTCTACTGAGAAGGGGCGGTACTCAGTACCGCCCCTTCTCTTACCTCGGCAATATTTTAGAATGCAAAAGTTAAATATAGCGTTTCTCAGTTGGATGAATTACGGGGTGCAGGGGCAATGCCCCTGCTTGGGGGCGAAGCC
>JBIKWV010000362.1:0-5308 GCA_044356135.1 Elainellaceae cyanobacterium | reverse complement strand
CGGCGCAATTTAGTCAAAAGTCCAGCTAGAAAGAGAAACAAGCACCTGACCTCCCATTCGCCCGCTAATCTAACCTGGCGATCGCTTCATCCGGTTCCGTACAATTCCCCCGTTCTATCAAGCAGTGGCGCGGCGGTAAGCGTCGCGCCACTGCTTGATAGATTTATTTTTTACTCCGCAGGGCGCAGGCTGCGGTGATCGAGATAGATGGTGCGGATGTCCTCCGGGAGAAGCGCTTCAAGCTGCTGAAAAGCGACTTCCAGATGGGCTTTTACCTTGGATGGGGAAACGTAGTCACCTTCCGCCTGGAGGTAAGCCGAGATACGTGTTTCGTTCCAGTTGAACGTTTGCGACATCACCACCATCAACCGATAGATGGGCTGGAGCTGGTCAAGCGCCTGCTGAACATAGCACCAGAGGGGTGGTGGGGCATCCTGCAACGAATACTGAATCGATTCCACAGGGGGCAGCTCGGCACTGTTGATACAAAGTGCCGTCATGTTCAGCAACCAGGACTGTAGCGTGTTCTCGCCTTCCATCGCACTGACATCCAGCCCGTTCAATTCGAAGAAAATGTGTCGCCAGGTAATCCCAAACAGATAGTCGGCGTGGATGGGCGATCGCGCCGAGTGTCGAATCAGCTTGTAGACCAGGGGACTGTAGCGACTGAAAATGGCGGTGAAGTACTGTCCGGCATCGGGGTGCCGCTGGAATAGGGTCAGCAACTCCTGATCGCTGTAGTGGTTCAGCGATCGCACCAGGGGATGATTGCTCTCAGGGAACTGGGGGATGTGCATCGGTCAACACGACAGAGTGGGGAGGCAGGAGTTGTAGAGAAATTGCTCTCAATATAGCGATTGATCGGTTTACTGCCTATTAATCCACATAAAACTGTACCTCCGGTGTGAAACTGTCGAACTGTACTTATACTCATCCCAGGAACTTGTTATAGCTATGGGATGCAGCTTCAGGGCTTATACTTAACAGTGGGTTCAGCAGGGAATTTCTCAGTACCGCCGCTGGTAGGTTTTGCCTTTCGTCAATTCTGCCTGCTCAAACCCTGCAATGTCTGCTGGGTCGCTGATCCCAAATAGATGATGATAATCCCTGCTTTTTCACTGGTAACGGGAACATGACCCCAGGAATCGATCTTCAAGGAAGTTTTATCAAGCTCCTCACGGATCTTGGCCTCTCAGCCGGGGTGGCTAAGGTACTGTGGTTGCCTCTGCCGATGCTGCTGGTGTTAATCGCTGCCACCGTTGGTGTGCTGGTGACCACCTGGCTGGAGCGAAAGATCTCCGCCGCCGCTCAGCAGCGGATTGGCCCTGAATTTGCTGGCCCGTTAGGGATGCTGATTCCCGTTGCAGATGGTCTCAAGCTCCTGGTTAAAGAGGATATTATTCCCGCTAAATCAGACCCCTGGCTGTTTACCCTCGGTCCTGCCGTGGTGGTAATTCCAGTGTTTCTGTCCTTCCTGATTGTGCCGTTCGGTCAGAACTTGATGATCACCGACCTGAACGTTGGCATCTTTCTCTGGATTGCCCTGTCCAGCATCGCCCCGATTGGCCTGCTGATGTCTGGATATGCTTCCAACAACAAGTACGCGCTTCTGGGTGGCCTTCGTGCAGCAGCTCAGTCAATCAGCTATGAGCTTCCCCTGGCATTGTCGGTTCTGGCGGTAGCCATGATGTCAAATTCCCTCAGCACAATTGACATTGTGAATCAGCAGGCGGACTACGGTATTCTGGGCTGGAATGTCTGGCGGCAACCTATTGGCTTCATCATCTTCTGGATCGCAGCGTTAGCGGAGTGTGAGCGTCTCCCCTTTGATCTGCCTGAAGCAGAAGAAGAACTGGTGGCTGGCTACCAGACTGAATACGCTGGGATGAAGTTTGGTCTGTTCTACCTGGGTTCCTATGTCAACCTGGTGCTGTCCTCCCTGCTGTTCTCGGTGCTGTATCTGGGCGGATGGAGTTTCCCCATTCCTGTGGAAATGATCGCAGGCTGGCTCAACATCAGTGAGACGGCCCCCTGGCTTCAAGTGCTGACCGGTACACTGGGAATTGTGATGACAGTGTTCAAGGCGTACTTGCTGGTGTTCCTGGCGATTCTGCTGCGCTGGACCGTGCCTCGTGTGCGGATTGACCAGTTGCTCGATCTGGGTTGGAAATTCTTGCTCCCGATTTCTCTCGTGAACCTGCTGCTGACCGCTGCTTTGAAACTGGCATTCCCCGTTGCCTTTGGCGGTTAGTTATCTTCTTTTCTGAGAGGACACGGAGCGCTACCCTTCGGTGCAGGCGCTTCGTATCCGTTATCCCGCTCTGTTGATCTCAACTCTCTCCCTCTCCCAGTCCTATGCTTAAGTTTCTGAAGCAAGTTAGCGACTACACCAAAGAAGCCGTCCAGGCCGCGAAATACATTGGGCAGGGTCTATCGGTGACCTTTGACCATATGCAGCGCCGACCGATCACGGTGCAATATCCCTATGAAAAGCTGATCCCCTCAGAGCGTTTTCGCGGCAGAATCCACTTCGAATTCGACAAGTGCATTGCCTGCGAAGTGTGTGTCCGTGTCTGCCCGATTAACCTGCCTGTGGTGGATTGGGAATTCAACAAGGAAACGAAGAAGAAAAAGCTGAATCACTACAGCATCGACTTCGGAGTTTGCATCTTCTGTGGCAACTGCGTGGAGTACTGCCCCACCAACTGTCTGTCGATGACTGAAGAGTACGAACTGGCCACCTACGATCGCCACGAACTCAACTTCGACAACGTGGCGCTGGGTCGTTTACCCTACAAAGTCACCCAGGATCCGATGGTCACGCCGCTCCGAGAACTGGCCTATCTGCCGAAGGGCGTCACGGAACCCCACGGTCTGCCCGCTGGGTCTCGTCGTGCTGGGAAGCTGCCAGAGGAGATCCTCGAAGAGATGGAATCGAAGTGAGGAGAGTCGGGAACCCACCCCCTATCCCCCTCCCAACCCTGTAACTTGATGGAGACTGAAGACCGTGAATCTAGCTGATGGGGTTCAAATTGTTTCATTCGGAGTGCTGGCGTTTATGATGCTGGCTTCCGCTCTGGGTGTTGTGCTGCTCAACAACATCGTTTACTCTGCATTTCTGTTGGGAGCGACCTTCACCAGCATTGCTGGGCTGTACATTCTGCTAAATGCGGGGTTTGTGGCGGCGGCACAGGTGCTAATTTATGTCGGCGCGGTGAACGTGCTGATCCTGTTTGGGATCATGTTGGTGAACAAGCGGCAGGATTTCACCCCGGTGCAGAATGCCTGGTTGAGTAAGGTAGCAACGGGTGTGGTTTGCCTGGGTATCTTTGCCCTTCTCAGCACAATGGTGCTGGCAACACCCTGGTCTCTCTCCTCCGAACCAATCGCTGGAGATGAAGCGATAGTTGTGATTGGTAAACACTTCTTCACCGACTTCCTGCTGCCTTTTGAGCTGGCTTCCGTGTTACTGCTGATGGCGCTGATTGGGGCGATTGTTCTGGCACGGCGTGAGTACCTCCCCGATGAACTTGAGGAGTCGGGCGGTACGGTGCTGACGTTGCCTGAGCGGCCTCGTGAGCTGACCTCCGGTCGGTAAATCCGTTGTTAGTACAGTAAATTTGACCCCCATCAAACAAGAACCATGCAACTTCAGTATTTCCTGATTCTGGCGGCGGCACTGTTCTGCATTGGCATTTATGGCCTGGTAACCAGCCGCAACGCGATCCGGGTGTTGATGTCGATCGAGCTACTGCTGAATGCCGTCAACCTGAACCTGATGGCCTTCTCCAACTTCCTTGACCCCAGTGCGATCAAAGGTCAGGTTTTTACGGTGTTTGTGATTACCATCGCAGCAGCGGAGGCAGCGGTTGGTTTGGCAATCGTGCTCTCCATCTATCGAAATCGCGATACGGTAGATATGGAGCAATTCAATCTGCTGAAGTGGTAATTGTCATTTCGTATCAACCTGAGAAGCCTGGGAGATTTCCAGCAATAAAATTACCTGCGTTGTGTGGACGTTTTCCCCCGCGTAGCTGGAGGAACTGTTTATATAGCGGAGTATCTTCCTTTGTTGAAATCTCCTGTTCTGAGATGCATTGTGATCCTCAAGATTCAGGCTTTTTCGGATTTGATGGGCATATAGCGGTTCTGACTCAGGTGAGGTACGGGGACGTGGGGGCACCACTCCCATGTCCCCATATCTTACCCGCACGAGAAGTGCAATAGTCTGAGCTTTGAGTCAGAGCTTTACGACGTGAGGCTCTGACTCAAAGCTATTGATGAAAATCAGCAGCGCTGATTTTTCAGGAGTGGCGCATCAGGTAGCAGATGATGCAATAGAAGTGTGCAGTTAAACCAAGTCATCATTGCCCATAAATCTGGAAATGCCCTCAGTCAGCGGTTGGCAGAGCAGTGTGCCAGGCAACTGGAGGCACTCGATTGCCATGTGCTTCAAGGTCCCAGTGGTCCCAAGGATAATCCTTACCCGGTATTTCTCGCCTCTGTCTCGCAACCCATTGACCTGGCTCTGGTGATCGGCGGTGACGGCACTGCACTCACGGCAGCAAGGCACCTGGCACCAGAGGGTATCCCGATTCTGGCTATCAATGCAGGTGGGCATCTGGGTTTTCTCACCGAGTCTCCTGATACCTTTGACCAGACAGAAAAAATTTGGCAACGGCTCCAGACCGATCGCTTCGCCATGCAGCGGCGGATGATGCTCCAGGCCATGACCTTTGAGGGAAATCGCTCGAATCAGGAACCGATGAGCGATCGCTACCTCGCCCTCAATGAGATGTGCGTCAAGCCTGCTTCCGCCGATCGCATGATCACCTCCATTCTGGAAATGGAAATTGACGGTGAAGTGGTCGATCAATACCACGGAGACGGCTTGATCGTGGCAACCCCAACTGGATCAACCTGCTACACGGTGGCTGCCAATGGACCGATTATTCATCCCGGCATGAATGCCATTACCGTCACCCCCATCTGTCCACTCAGCCTCTCCAGTCGTCCCATTGTGCTGCCGCCCGGTTGCGTGGTCAGCATCTGGCCACTGGAGGATCGGGAATTGACTACCAAACTGTGGATGGACGGGGTGCTGGCTACTACCATCTATCCAGGGCAACGAGTGGATATTCGCATGGCAGAGTGTGAGGCCAACTTCGTGATTTTGCAGGAGAATTACTCCTACTACCAGACTCTGCGAGAGAAGCTCCAGTGGGCAGGGGCCAGAGTACGGTATAACAATAACCACCGAAATTAGCTGGACGTTTGACTAAATCGCGCCGATTTTTTTGAAACGCTG
>JBIKWV010000361.1:0-5311 GCA_044356135.1 Elainellaceae cyanobacterium | reverse complement strand
ATACAGCGCTTTGTGCTGGGATAGAACCAAAGTTTTTGTTGGGAGCCGCGCTCGGCGCGGCGCCCAACAAAAACTTTGTACCATACGCGCTTGCAAAGTGCTGTAAACCGCTGTCGTCCGCAGAACTGCTTCAACTGCGGACGACAGATCAGACACCTGGTTTTCTTTCTTCCCTTCACGTTGTGCAATCTGGTCTGTTCCAAGAGTTTCAACCGATCGCGGCGATCGCTCCCACCCCTGCTGCTGTCAAGGTACTGCGTCCCCTGTGCGATGCGGGTGTAGTTCTGTGGGTGCCGGAAGAGATTCATCCTGACATCGACCTGCCAGAGGCGCAGGTAAAGCGCTACACAGATGGTATTAAGGATTATTTACCTGGGATTTGGGAAACGCATCGAAGCGTCATCTTTGGCATGGCGGCGGGGGCTGTGACCCGCCTGATTGCTCCACTCCTGCAGGACAAGGCCACAGATCCAGCCGTCGTGGTGGTTGATGGGGCAGGCCAGTTTGTAGTGAGTCTGTGTGGGGGGCACCAGGGCGGCGCAGACCGATTGACGCAGGTGATCGCTGCCTATATCGGAGCCACCGCTGTCCTGACGGGTGGTGCTAACGCCCTATCGTTAACGGGAATTGACGTTCTGGGGGCACCCTTCGGCTGGCGCAAGGGCAGCGGTGATTGGACCGGGGTGAGTGCGGCGATCGCCCGTGGGGAACCCGTCCAGGTGATCCAGGAGGTTGGTTCTGAACTGTGGCAGTCCTGCCTACCCGCCGAGCATTCGCTCCAGTTTGGCTTTCCCGATATTCCTGGCGAGCCGAGTTTGCCTGCGCCAAAAGCACGGGTATGGATCACCCCGATTCAGCGGAGATTCTTCTCTGGATCAGAGATGCCAAAAGCACAGTGGCATCCGCGCGTGCTGTGGGTGGGAATTGGCTGTGAGCGGGGAACACCGAGATCCGTGATTGAGGCGGCAATCAGGCAGGTGTTTCGCTCCAACCATCTGGCGGAGGAGGCGATCGCCGGGATTGCAACGATTGATATTAAGAGCGACGAACCGGGGCTGGTGGAACTGTGCCGCGATCGCCAGTACCCCCTGCGCTGTTTCCCATCTCAGGCTTTGCGACGGGTGCCAGTACCAACCCCCTCCAGCGTGGTGGAACAGGAAGTGGGAACGCCCAGCGTGGCAGAGGCAGCCGCGATTCTGGCCAGCAAACCGGACGAACGTCTCAGGCTTGCCGATTCAGATCCCTTGTTGCCCCCGGCACCTCCCCTGCCCCCCACCCCTCACCGTGCCCTGCGGGTGCCCAAACGGGTTGTGCGACTGGAGGGTCAACCGGGCGCGGTAACCGTTGCGGTGGCTCAGGCAAGGCAGGAGTACACCGGACGCACAGGTGCCCTCTGGCTGGTGGGGACTGGGCCGGGACAGTTGGATCAAATCACTCCGGCGGCCAGAACGGCGATCGCCCAGGCCGATGCGGTGATTGGCTACTCGCTCTATATGGAGATGATTCAGCCGTTGCTACGTCCGGGGCAGATTATCGAAGCGCTCCCGATTACGCAGGAACGGCAGCGGGCAGAGCGGGCGATCGAACTGGCTTTCTGGGGGCTGACGGTGGTGGTCGTCTCTTCGGGGGACTGCGGCATCTATGGCATGGCGGGGTTGGTGCTGGAACAACTGCGATCGCAGGAGTGGGACGGCAAAACCCCTGCAGTTCAGGTTTTTCCGGGGATTACTGCATTGCAGGCGGCGGCTTCGCGGGTGGGTGCGCCGTTGATGCACGATTTCTGTGCCATCAGCTTGAGCGACTTACTCACTCCCTGGGAGGTGATCCAGCGGCGACTGACGGCGGCGGCTCAGGCGGATTTTGTGACCGCGCTGTACAACCCCAGGTCCAAAACGCGCACCGAACAACTGGCAATGGCCCAAGAAATTTTTCTCCAGTATCGACACGGCAATACCCCTGTGGCGCTGGTGCGATCGGCTTACCGCAGCGATGAGCAGATTACGCTGACGACGCTGGAAGATCTGCTGACGCATCCGGTGGATATGCTGACGACGGTGTTGATTGGAAACCAGAGTTCACGCCTGTTTGAGGGGTGGATGATCACCCCCAGGGGCTATCTGGGATTTGAGGAGCCAGTTTGATGTCGACGGATCACCCCGAAGAATTCTGGTTGGGCATTGATCAGTTCAACCAGCGCCAGTTCTATGAGTGCCACGATACGCTGGAGGCAATCTGGATGGAGGCGATCGAGCCAGATCGTACCTTCTATCAGGGAATTTTGCAGATCGCTGTGGCGTTATATCACCTCAGCAACCACAATGGGCGAGGTGCTGTGATCCTTCTAGGAGAAGGCATCCGTCGTTTGCGTCCCTATGAGCCGGAGTATGGGGAAATTGATGTTGTTCACCTGATTGACCAGAGCGCTGCACTGCTGTACACCCTGCAACGAACGGAGGCGGAGGCGATCGCCCCCCTATGGGAGTCCCTCCAACAAGCAACTCCCACCAGCGAATCCCTCACCATCCCCACCATTATTTCCCTGGGCGGTGACGGCGGGGAACCCTGAAACGACGATGACAGTCACAGAAACGTAGCGATTCGTGGGGTTGCGGGTTAAGATGACTGGTGGCCTGCTGCCCCTGTGTTTCGGATCACCTTATGGAGATATTTTCCCTGATGTCTCGAACGACTCCTCGTCCCCACTGGTGGGGGGCGATCGCTGCTCTTACTCTGGTGGGGGCGATCGCGCCTTTATCGAATGTGTCTGCTCAAACGGCGACTCCCCGGCAACCGCTGCGGCTGGAGTCGGACATTCAGGAGGCGAATGCCCAGACAGGGGTGGTGACTGCACGGGGAAATGTGCGCATCAACTATCCAGCCCGACGCATCCAGGCGACGGCAGTGCAGGCGCAGTACTTCAGCAGGGAGCGGCGGATTGTGCTGAGTGGGAATGTGTACGTGCTCCAGGACGGCAATAGTCTGCGGGGCGAACGCATCCTGTATTTAATTGACGAGGGACGCTTCATCGCGTTACCGGAGCAGGGGAGACAGGTGGAGGCTATCTATCTGGTACCCGATGCCAATAATCCGATTACGGGACCGGGTGCTTCTCCCGCACCCCAGGCTTCCCCTCCGGCGCTGCCACCGATTCCGACAGAGGTGCCATCGGCTCCCACGCCCCAACTTTCGCCTCGGCGTTGAGGTTACCAGGGGAGCGATCGCCCAGTGGGGTGATCCGGGCGGTGGGCGTATCTGTTAACGTTAGCTCGACGTTCGATCCCTTCGCCTCTGCTAAGATTAGAGGCTGATCGTGTATACCGTGGCACTCCTGAGAGAACGCCGTTGAAAATTGTCCTTGAAAGCATTCATAAGTCCTACAGCAAGCGCGTGGTGGTGAACCGCGTCAATCTTTCGGTGGGAAAAGGCGAAATTGTCGGATTGCTGGGGCCAAATGGAGCCGGGAAAACGACAACCTTTTATATCACCACCGGAATTGAGCGGCCGAGCCAGGGCAAGGTGTGGCTGGATGATCGCGACATTACCACGCTCCCCATGCAGCAGCGTGCTCGTCTGGGAATCGGCTATCTGGCTCAGGAGGCCAGTATTTTCCGGCACCTGACGGTACGAGACAATATTTTGCTGGTGTTGCAGCAGACAAAGGTGCCGCGCGATGAACACCAGAATCGACTGCATCAATTACTGAAGGAATTCCGATTGGAAAAGGTGGCGAATACGCCGGGGAATCGGGTTTCCGGGGGGGAGCGGCGGCGTACCGAGATCGCGCGGGCGCTGGCTTCCGGGCCAAGTGGCCCCCAGTTTCTGCTGTTGGATGAACCATTTGCGGGCGTCGATCCGATCGCCGTTGCCGAAATTCAGAGCATTATTGCAAAACTGCGCGATCGCAATATGGGGATTCTAATCACGGATCACAACGTGCGTGAAACGCTGGCCATTACAGACCGGGCCTACATTATGCGAGACGGGCAGATTCTGGCAGCGGGCAGCGCCGACGAGCTGTATAACAATCCCCTGGTGCGGCAATACTACCTGGGAGACACCTTCCAGCCCTGAGACCTATGACGACTGTCCCCACAACCACTTCAACACAGGCTCCCTGGTGGCACAACCTGATGCCCTTCTCGGTGATGGATCGATACATCATCAGCGAGCTGATCCCGCCGTTTTTGTTTGGGGTCGGCATTTTCACCTCGCTGGGCGTGTCGATCGATTCCCTGTTCTACCTGGTAAATCGGGTGGTGGAGTCGGGGTTGCCCGTGGGCGTGGCGGCTCAGGTGCTGCTGCTGAAGATGCCCCAGTTTGTGGTGTATTCGTTCCCGGTTTCCACCTTGCTGACCACGCTGCTGACGTTCAGCCGCTTCTCCAGCGACAGTGAGCTGATTGCCCTGCGGGGCTGCGGCGTGAGCGTTTACCGCATGGTGATGCCCGCCCTGGCGTTTTGTCTGCTGGTGACGGGGCTGACCTTTATGTTCAACGAGTCCATTGTTCCTGCTGCAAATCTCCAGGCATCGACCACGCTGTCAAAGGCACTGGGCAGCGACCAGCCCAACTTCCGGGAGCAGAATATTCTGTATCAGGAATTCAAGGAGAATCGACTACCCAACGGTGAGAAGCAGAAAGCGCTGGAGCGGCTTTTCTATGCCCGCGAATTTGACGGTCGCCAGATGAAAGGATTGACGATTCTGGACTTTTCGAAGGACGGTCTGGAGCAAATTGTCAGCGCCGGGTCAGCCGCCTGGAACGCCGAACAGAAAACCTGGGACTTTTATAACGGCACGATCTACGTGGTGTCAGCCGACGGTTCCTATCGCAACATTGTGAAGTTCGACCAGCAGCAGATCCAATTGCCCCGTACACCGCTAGATCTGGCCCAGTCTGCCCGTGACTACGGCGAGATGAACATCGCAGAGTCCAGGGAATATTTGTCTCTGATCGAACAGACCGCCGACGAAGGCAAAATTCGGGAACTGAAGGTACGGATTAACCAGAAGTATGCCCTTCCCTTTGTCTGCGTCGCCTATGGTCTGGTGGGTGCAGCGTTGGGTGCCCAACTGCGACGCACCGGACGGGCAGCGGGGTTTGCCATTAGCATTGTGATTGTCTTCACCTACTATCTGATGGCCTTTATGTTTGGGGCGATCGCCCAGAGCGGCGGCATGTCCCCCATTCTCGGTGCCTGGATCCCCAATCTTTTTGGTCTTACTGCTGGGCTTTTTCTCCTGATTGGAGCCTCCAGGTAGGTGGATGGGTGGATGGGTGGATGGGTGGATGGGTGGATGGGTGGATGGGTGGA
>JBIKWV010000360.1:0-5317 GCA_044356135.1 Elainellaceae cyanobacterium | reverse complement strand
GTTTGTTGTAAATTTTCAATCACCCCATACATTTCCATCGGGTCAAAAACCCGCAGTAGACTGGTTTGTGTGACAATACCCAATCCCTGCCCCCAGTTCCAAGACACCACCAAACGCCCCACCCGTCTTTTCTGCATTTCCTGATGAGCCGTCCACAGCGAATCCTCAGGGCTGAGGAGAAATAGCGGCGTACTCATCACCGTTTGGGACTGAGTTTTGTGCAGAGCAATTTGAGCTGCTTGAAACTGCACAATATCCCGCTCCGTCACAATGCCAACAGGGTGGTCATTGTCTTCTGAATTTCGTTGCGTGATCACCACACAACTCACGCGATGTGCAGCCATTAATTGTGCCAATTGCAAAACTGTAGCGGTCAGGGGAGCCTGCACGACCTGAGTGGTCATCACATCCGATACGCGGCGAAACCGCAGCAGATTGGCCGGACGCAAAATTTTGCGAATACTTTCATGGGAGATAACCCCAACCAAGTGCCCTTGGTCATCCACAATCGGCAAATGGCGAATCCGGTAGCGGCGAAACAAAAACAAGGCGGCAAAAATGTCTTGAACGGATTGCTGGGGCAACGTGATCAGGGGATGCACCATTACATCAGCAACTGTTGTCTCAGCCAGGTTAATCGCTTGAGCTGTAAGGCGCACCACATCCCGTTCTGTCAAGATTCCCAATAACTCTTGCCCTTGCATCACCAGCACACAGCTAGCACTTCTGGAGGGAGGGGACAAAAAAGATAGATCATCAGTAAGCGCACACAGACGGCTATGGGACTGACTGATCAAGGCGATCGCCTCCACTAGAGGAGTCGTTGGCAGCACCGTCAACGGCTGCCGCTCGATAGCCTCTTCTAAATCGGGAGCCCAACTCAGAGGCGTATCGAGTGGCATCAGCACCATCCTGAGAGAAAAGCCAAGATAGGCAGGTGAGCCACTCTAAAGGCAAGAAATCGGCCTCTCAGAGTCACCAAAGCACTTCCCGGAAGTACCCCAAAATGTAGCGTTACCAAGCTTCTCCTGGAGGGATGTAACATTTTATTTCAATCTATATTAGACCTGTAAAGGTTTTAGGCTGATTTCGGTGTATTATAGAGGGATGTAACGGACAAAAGTCTAAAACCTTTTACTAATGGCATCTTTGAACTCTAATGGTTTTAGGCGCAGCGTCATCAGACGCGGAGGGGAATACTTCTGGGCTTTGCTCAGCCTGAGAGGTTACTCCAGAAATTCTGGGCATTTTTCCATAAAGTCGATCGAGCACTCGCTTTACGGAAATACGCTGCCACGGTTGGCCTCGTTTGGTGGTGTACCCCTGCTCATTGAGCCAATCGGCGATCTTCTGCAACGATTTCCCAGATTTATGATGGCGGCGAATTAGTTCAATGACCTGGCACTCCTCCGGATCATCCACTAATTCACCATTTACTGATCGTTGTCCAAAGGCAGGCGAACCGTAGCCCGCATAGCCGCCGTTACTTGCTTTTGCTTGTCTGCCTTGTTCTAGCCGCTCCCAGGCAGATAAATCGTTTGAAGGGGTCGCTGTCATGGAGGTGTCAATTTAATGACTTGCAAGATCATCCTAGCGCAACTTAGCGCCGTAAATTTGTTTTGATTTGGAGTACCGCATGGCAACTTACAAAGTAAGGCTTGTGAATGATGAGGGATTAGATGTCACCATCGATGTCCCAGACGATCAAACTGTGTATGAAGCTGCCGAAGAAGCAGGCATCGACTTACCCATTTCCTGTCGGTCAGGATCTTGTTCTAGTTGTGCTGGCAAACTGATTTCTGGTGAAGTGGATCAGTCGGATCAAGCTTTTTTAGATGACGAACAGGTGGAGGCGGGTTTTGTACTGACCTGTGTTGCTTATCCCCGCTCTGATGGCACGATTAAGACGCACCAAGAAGAGAATTTGTACTAAGTCACACAGCATCAATTTGGAGGTATAGACATGGGTACGGCTACATTTATTCAAGATGAAACTGAGTTTGATTCCCTCTTGAGCAGCGAATCGCTGTTGGTTGTAGATTGCACGGCCACCTGGTGCGGTCCTTGCAAACTGGTTGCGCCGTTAATGGATCAACTGGCTGACGACTATAGCGATCGCGCCAAAGTCTGCAAACTCGATCTGGACAACAACAAACCTGTGGCGAAGCGCTTTGGGATTAGAAGTATTCCAGCCGTCATGGTGTTTAAACAGGGCGAATTGATGGAAACGTTAATTGGGGTTAAGCCTTATGAAGAGTTTACGGCTGCGGTAGAACGACAACTGTAGTCTTCCACTTTGGACGAACACTGTAGTCAAACGCCCTGCATTGACCCTTTCCTTCTTACATCATTATTCAATTTGGGGGCACAGCGATGGATACGCTCATGGAAATTCGATGTCCCAACTGTGGCAGCGTGGCTCAACGGCTCTTGAGCGATCGTCTACACACGAGCTATAAGTGTCCAACTCAGCAAGTTGCTCAGACGGAGTGCTTGGCATGTGATTACTTCATGGCTATGTGTTGGCAAAACGGCGCTGTGCTAGAAGCCTATGCTCCTGGCATTCAGGGGAACATTGCTGCTGCCGCAAGACCTCAACCAGAATTAGCGACCGCCCTCCCGCCTCTGTCATCTATGGCGGTATTAGCACTTAGCACGCTAGTGCCCAGCATATGACTCCTGGGGCAACACTATCCGATTATTGATCGTATTTCAGTCATTTCATTCAACACGAGAACTAAAGCTCTATGATGCAAGCCGAAGAAATTATGACCCGGAACGTTGTCACTATTCGTGGCTCGGCAACGGTCGCGGATGCTGTGAAATTGATGAAAGACAAACAACTGCGGGGATTGATTGTTGAACCACGTCACGAACAAGACCCCTACGGGATTGTGACCGAAACCGACATTGTCTATAAAGTAGCAGCTTTTGGTCATGATCCCAATGCAATGCGGGTCTACGAAATTATGGTCAAGCCCTGTGTTGTCGTCAATCCCGAATTGGGTGTGGAATATGTAGCTCGCCTATTTGCTCAAACCCACATTCGCCGAGCGCCTGTAATTCAAGGCAAAACCTTGCTGGGCATTATTTCTGTCAGTGATATTCTCTTCAAGAGCGATTTTGTAGAAAAGCCCAAGCGGTTGTTTATTGAAGATGAAATTGAAGTTGCCCGTGAAGAGGCACGGGCGATTTGTGTCGCCAAGGGTGACACCTCTCCAGAGTGCGCTGCGGCTTGGGATGTGGTTGAGGAACTCCAGGCAGAGTCCGCCCATCAAAGAATCAAAAAACAGGAGCAGAACTCACTTCAGGCTTATTGCGAAGCCAATCCTGATGCCTTGGAGTGCCGCATTTATGAAGACTAAATCCTTCTGCTCGCAAAATGGAGACGAAGTTTTGCGATAAGTTGAGCGAGGCGAGGACTCGCGATCAGAGCCTGCTGTTAGCCTACTATGAAGCTGTGGCAGTGGCAATGAGGGTTTTGGCATTTTATGTCGGTAAAGGTCTTTCACGTTGAGATTACTGGAAAGCGACGTGATAGGGAAACGACCATGCATCATTGGGAGGGGGCGATTGAAAAAGTGCCAGTAACGGTGACTCGTCGGTCGCCTACCCTACTTCACGTTCGGTTCTGAAGCCGACTAGGAGGCTTTCCTGCTTAGGTTAACTGAGATCTTGCACCTTGCGTCAGAACCCAAAAGCCTGATTCTGCCGCAAGATCTCAGTTAACAAATAATTCCGGATTGTTGCGCGAGGAGGAGTGATATGGTGTGCAAATTGAGCGAACGTTTGTCTGGTGCGATCGCTGATTGAAATGAGGAAGCGATCGCACTTTTGTGATTGAAGTTATTACCTCGGTGATTAAATAGGGTACATTGTACAAAGACTCTTTCTTCGTAGGATGGGCAAAGCGAAGCGTGCCCATCTAGCCCGTAGTTGGGTGATGGGCACGCTTCGCTTTGCCCATCCTACGCGGGGTCGGTTCATCTTCGCATTCTCTAAAGTCGCCGAGGTAATAGGGTGGTAGAGCAGCAATGTTGTTACGGACAAAACGATCTGCTATTGAGAATACAACTGGCATTTAATGGAGATAGAGAAATCAGCGTTTATTCGGATGATTTTTGTGAGACATTAGTTATCTTGGAAGAGGTAGAGACAACAGGCAGTGCCCTCTGAGCAATTCTGATAGTTTTGCACCAAGTTCATTGCTGCTGTGTTGCACGATAAAGTACCGTCGCATTGCGGCGTTTTTTTGTGTGAATGAGTGCGGAGTAAGGTTTGCGGTTTGTCAAAGCGCGAGTAGGCGATAATGCGTTACCCATTGTTCTGTTGAGTTGAGTGTTGAGTTGAAGAAGTCTGACGATTTGCGTAAGTTAGAGCTTTTGCTCTAACAAGAAGACAGGGAGTCTTTCCCGTCAGGTTTGGGAGGGCGATCGCCAGACTCTTCCCTGAAGGATAACTGAATAGACCCTTGATGAAGTGGAGTAGGGCGTTGATGGTCAACTCGATCTCAGTCTTCTCCCGTCTGCCTGTGTGATCGGGTAGTGGCAGGGTTGGTGTGTCTGATTTTAGGAGTGACGGGCGATCGACTGGTTTCTGCGGTTTTTGCTGATGAGTGGGGGCGATCGTGTTTCAGTGTGACACAGATATTTTGCACTCAGATTAGCCGCATTTTTATGGGTGATTTGATAATGATTGAGACTTCAGTTTGTTGTTTCTGCGATGAAAAGAACAGCGTTAGTTCTGATGATATTATGTAACAGTTTTTATTAATCTATAGGTGTATTTACATTGTACATTAGTACGGATGCACAACTACTGGGTGGGTGCAATCGATGAGAGAAAAGGGCGTGAAGTAACAGATAACAAGAACAGTGGAAACCATTCTTGGGCACACCCAAGCGTTAGTCTACACCCTGCTCAGCCTGATGCCGAGTCCCTCTCAAAGAGACAGCCTGCAAGCGATGCTGGGGTTGTTTCTCGAAGCTCAAGGTCACCCCTCGCCGCAACACAGCTTGATTAAGTCTGGTAGTACGTTGAGCCGATTTCTCAATGGGTATGCTTAGCCTACTCACCAAGTTGTGCAAGTCATGCGACGACAGATGGTGCCGCAATTGTTGCAGTATGCTCTGAAGGGTCGCTGCCCCTGGTTGCAGGTGGTGGACTAACAAAGTTTAACGACTTCTTAGATTAGAGAAACTTATGAAATTCTTCTCTCGCTTTCAACTTCGTCAAAGGATTGTGCTTCGTCAAAGCATTGTAGCGATCGCCTTCACTTTGCTTCTGGCATTAACCACAACTGCCTGAGTTATTGTCA
>JBIKWV010000359.1:0-5318 GCA_044356135.1 Elainellaceae cyanobacterium | reverse complement strand
GAAAGCAGCGATCGCTTCTGTCGTTCGCACCAACTGTCGCAGTGAAATTGATTTGCCGACCACCTCATTCCAGGTATCGGTAGGTTTAATCTCAAGCAACTGATTCAGCTCTTCGTAAACCTTCAATGCCTTTTGCAGAAGGTTCTGGCCCTCCTCAACTAGTGCTGCCCTCTCCTCTAAAAGGATAGTTGCCACTGCAACCTGCTCTGACAGCAAAGTCTCAATCTCACTATTGCTGATTAATTGTTGAGGGTTTAGATGTGTCAACGCAGCTAAACGATCAGCGACCAATGATGGTTCGATGTTTAATTCGTTTAACAGTAGCAAGCCTGACAGATGTGCGATCACTGTTCGATTTTCAAAACGATTGATTTCCAGAGCGATTCTGCGTTGATGATGAGAGAGTACTTCGGGATCGCTCAAGTCTTTGGATGCTGTACTCGTAACAGCATCAAGTAATGACTCCGCTGTGTCTTGCATATCGATGAGGCGGTCAAAGAATGAGCTTGCTTTCTCGATCTCAAAACTGTTACCTAACAGATCTCGGAGCAGAGATTCTTCAATATCTGTCTTGAGCGGGCGACTGTTGAGCGCTCCTCTCAGTGAAGCAGCAGCTTGTTGAAGAATCAGTTGATTGTAGCCAGTTTTTGAAGTGTGATCTAACGCAGGCGCTACCTTTTGACGAACCGATCGCAATTGTTGCTCAAAGTCATCTTCGGCAAGGGCACGGGTAACAAACTCCAGCCGTGCGTCTAGATTAGATAGATTGCTTAACACTGTATTGACCAAAAACCGTTTCGCTTGATCCGCCCGTTGGTCAGTGTTTTCCAGGTTCTGGATTTCAGTGAGATTGCATATACTTTCAGATTTTTGTAAATTAGAAATCTCATCAGTATCAGTGTTGTCAGCAACCTTTTTCCAATCTTCTATACCGACAGCCCTACAGATTGCAATAAATGCAACACGCTGAATCGGCTTCTTCTCTCTAAATCGCTTTAAAGTCGCACGTGAGACGTTTGCTTCCTGCCACCAAGCTGCGGCCAATGCTTCCCAGCCTTTCCTCTTGCGAGCTTCATCAATCATTTTCAATCCTGAAGCAGATGTCCGTAAGGTGACTGCCATAACGTCCTTATTTCAGTTGAGACAGCTCAATTCTGTCGCATCCTGATGAACACAGCAATCCGTTACAAACAGTGAGGTGAAAACTAGGGTAAAAGCTGAGGTGGTTTTTGAGGGCGTAGAAGCCTTTCATATCAAGCATTGTGGAAATTAAGGAAAGCGATCGCTGGCCAGCAGCTCTCCTCTCAAACAAAAGATGGAGACATGCCATGAAAGGCTCGTTTGCAAAATTTCGGAAAATGTTCAAGGGCTTCGATCGCCAGTCGATTGTCAAGCAACTGATGAAACGCTACGGTTGGAATCGCCGTAAGGCCAGCCGCGCTACCCTTCGCTACTTGATGTTTCTGTTCATCGCTGCCCTGTATCCTCACCTGACCGTTGTGCCCACCTTTGAAGTGGATTGTGTCTGGGAACTGCACATTCTGAACAACACCGATCAATATACACGTGAGTGTAAGGTGCGGTTCGGTTTTGTCATCCATCATGCCAGCTTGGGTGAGATCTGGCAGGACTCAGCACCTCAACAGGCAGACCTGGCGTTTACCCAGACGCTGGGGCTGGTTGAACAGCACTTCGGGCAGGGGGTTTGGGTGGACAATCTTCCTGCTGTTACCAATGATGGTGATTCGATGGAGGAGTGTCAACATCCGTTCAAGCCAGCCAGTAACTCGGCCGCTTGTGGTCGTCCGGCTGCCTGCGGGCGTCCGTAGGTAGAGAGGTCTGGGGCATGGGTCTACTGCTCATGCCCCAGGCTTGCATTAAGGGCGAGTCCCATCTCACTCCAGACCTGCATTTCCTTGGCCTCTGCATCCATGCCCAAATCCTCAAAGTAGCGCTTTGCCTCACGGCTCCAGTGCTGACATTGCGGGAGTTTGCCTCTGAGATGTTCTAACAGTGCCCAGGAACGGTGATGAAATGCGATCGAACGTTTGTCCTGATGCTGTTCCGCAAGCGGGAGGCTTTGAATCAACAGGTTTTCTGCCTGACTGAGGTGGCCCTGCTTAAGAGCAATGTCGGCTAACCAGTTCAGGGTGTAAACCTCCACCTGTTGCCATTGGATCAACCTTGCCTGCTCCAGGACTTCGGAGTAGAGCGTCCTGGATTGATCGTAATCCTCGCGGTAATACCAGGCTTCTGCTTCGTAATAGTGGATGCGGATGAGCTGGTATCGGTGTCTCGGCTCCTCGTCAACTTGCTGCAAAAGAGTTCTCGCTTTTTGCAGCCGCGAATGGGCCGTGTCAGACTGTCGCTGGTGGAGCGAGAGAATTGCCCGTTCGATCGCCAACTCTAACTGAGAATCGAGTGGGACGTGATCCCGGAGTGACCAGGACTGCGAAAACAGCTCCTCAGCCTCCTGTAAGGATTCTGGTCTACCCATCAGCATCAGAGTCCAGCCGCGATCGCGCATCCCCTGTACCAGCGCACTGTTATCTGAACATCGCCGAGCAGATGTGATCCACCAGCTCATCCACATTAGTCGTTCATCCCAGAAGCCGCGCAAATGGGTATAGCCGCGCACCAATTCCCAGAGTTGATGGAATTGTTGATATCGATTTTGTTCAATACACCATTCGATGACTGCTTCAATATTTTCCCATTCTTCATCTAGAGGAGAGTATTCCTGCCATTCTCGCCAATTGTCCCGACCCAATTGCGGCAAATACTCCAGATACCACTGAACCCAGCGTTCCCTTGCTGATTGCTCAAATTCGGGATGGGGACTCAGTTCATTCAAAGCATATTCGCGGGTTAGCGGCAGCATGGTATATCGTCCGTCCTGGAAGGTCACCAGGGAGCGTTGCTGTAATTGAGCAAGGGCATGGGTGGGATCGGCACCTGTCAGGGCGACTGAGGCGATCGCCTCCCGATTCACTGGTTTCGGGAACAGGGTTAATGCCATCAACACCTGATGAGCGGATTGCCCTCTCAAAGGTTCAACCAAACCCTTGAAGTAGAAGCGGCAGTAGTCGCCATCTGCCACCGTGAGACGGGGAAGGGCATCCTGGAGTAAATATCCGCTGGCTAACTGCCCCACTGCATAAACGATGGCAGCAGGAATTCCCCCCGTCGCCTGGTACAGAGACCGTGCTTCTTCTCGTCGTAGTTGGACAGATTTGCTTTGAGCCTGTTGCTCAACAAATTGGAGTCCTTCATCCTTTGGTAGCGGTTCCAGGCGAATTGAGGCATCCATCATTGCTTGCTGACAACTGGTAATGATGACTTTGACAGTGGATGGTAAGTCATAAAGAAAGGAGAGGGTCTCCTGCTGTTCTGTCAGCGTTTCGAGATTATCGACGATTAACAATGTGCGCTGGCGAGTCAAGATCGTTTGAATACATTCAAATTGGTGCTCCAGATCTCCTGACAAAATATCGAAATGCCCCAGGGTATGGGCGATCGCCCGGAAGATCTGACGGAGGGTGCGCTCCTGCCGAAGGCGAGGCAAAATACCGCGAGTGGTGAGGTGGTGAAGTTTTGCGGAGGTGAAGATGATCGCATCGAATTGAGGAGTGTGGGGCGATCGCTGTTGATCACGGCTTACCTGTAAGCAACGGTAGGCCACCTCCAAAACCAGACTGGTTTTACCGACCCCTCCGATTCCTTCCACCCCAATGCGATACCCGGAATTGTCGGAGTACAGGAGTTCCAGGATCTGAGCCAGAGATTGCGACCGACCCACAAAGCGGATGTAGTCACAGGCTGGAAGATTATGTAAAGGATAAAGATGATGGGCAGTTTCCCTAGCAGTTTCAGCATCAGAAGGATACTGCGCTTTCGGAACTATTTCTGACGATGGTTCCGTTTGTCCCAAAAACTCCGGGGGGTGAGCCGCTGCATTGCTTTGTCGGCTTCCGTTGCTCTGTAAATTCAGAACCGAGGTCTGCCTACAGGATTTTGATTGCTTTGACTTCAGCAATTTACGGCGGTTCCATTCCTGGCGCAATTCGCTGAGATTCTTCTCAGTGGATTTGTGCCAAAGCTTTAGTGTGAAATGCCATTCGGGTGATCCCTGGGTTTTGGTACGGTTGTCTTCCAAAATCTCCAAAAATTTCCTCAAAACCAGGAGGTCCTGCTTAATGGTCTCCTTCGATGCATGAGTCTGCTGCTGAAAGACAAGTTCTGCCAGGAATCTCAGTTCAGTTTTGACAATCAGCCTTGGGGTAGGGCTGTCCTCCAGCCATCTGACCAGAAGCTGGTTGTGAAGATGATCAGAATCCGCCAATTCGTGATTTGCATAAGACAGGAGCTTCTCTACGAGAACTTCGATTCGCTGTTTGGCTACATCGCTTGTATTGAGTTGCGGCATCGCTCCAGTCCAAACGGCCTGCCTAAGGAATTTGGGATATTTTTACCGTGCTGACTCCCTATTCTACTAAGTAGTAGGTGGGCGTGGAAAAAGTTGAAACCCAAAAAGCTATTCCGCCCGCTGCGCGGGCGGAACAGCTTTTTGGGTTTCAAGCTTAATCGCGCCTGCCTACTTAACAGTTCAGGAATTCCTCAGGTTAAGACCGTCTCCCTAACCCAGGAGGCTTGAGTGGAAAGCTGTTTGGCAGGTGTGGAAGGCGTTTGCTTCGGGGCAATTGACCGCATTTATGCTGCTTAAGCGCTCGGCATCATTTGGTTGGAAAGAAGAAAAATGAAGCAACAAGACTTAACTGAGGCAAGCCAAGCCTTTTTAGAACGATTGACAGCAATTGATTTTGGCCCGATCGCCTTTAAGCTGATGAATCCCGAAGAGGGACAGGGTTGGGCATTGGAGCAAGCGACAAGTGCGATCGAGCAATATCGGCGATTTCTGTTCCTGTGGCATCTTTATCCAGACGAACAAATTGTTCCCTCACGGGAGATTGATCGGGTCTGGCATACCCACATCCTGGATACTGCAAAGTACCGGGAGGATTGCGAGGTGTTGTTTGGTCAATTCATTGACCACTGGCCCTACTTCGGGATGAGAGATGAAGCTGAGCGGGAAATGTTGGATCAGGCTTTTGTCCACACGCAGGCTCTACTTCAGCGACATTTTGGAACTCCTGAGCAGCCGGATACCGCCCCTCAATTGGCTCTGAGTGTTCCAAAATAGCAGTCTTCAAGATCTAAGGGACTTGCCATAAAATAAAATCCCAGTTTTAGCTTGGCGCGGCGAAGCCGCGCCAAGCTCAAACTGGGATTTTAATAAACAGCAGATCCCTAAGAATTGG
>JBIKWV010000358.1:0-5330 GCA_044356135.1 Elainellaceae cyanobacterium | reverse complement strand
GCACCCCGCACCTCACCCGAGTGAGAACCGCTATAAGTGGACTAAGTGGACGTGGAAGATGTCGAAATCTCAAAAGCTGTTTGTGGGCTGCACAGACGAAACACCTGTGGGGATTGACAGCTCAACCACGCTTGCTGACTTAGCGTTCACTTAAGTGATGGCGGGGCTTTTTGATTGCTCAACTCTTCTGGCATCAGGGGATCTGCCGATCGGAGATCCGAGGCCAATTCTGGTATCAACTCGGAGTTGTGTTGTTCAAAAAACCGCAGGTTCTCAATACGTATTTGGGTCTTTGTGCTGCTGGAGAGCACTTTTGGGAATATCGTGTGTTGGCGAAAGAGCGGATTATGCAGCAGCTCGCGCTTCAGAGTCCAGGTGTATCGAATGCACTGGATTGATTCCCATTGAGAAGGATTGCTAGATAATAGCTTTGACCCAAAACTTAATGTCGCAACAAGGCTAACTATCCTAGAGTCAAGGTAGGGCTGTTGTAAGGCCGTCGTGTGGATATCTCCACACAACGCAGGTAATTTCATTACTAGACATCGCCTAACGACAATTGTCATGATGACTATAATGAATTGACTAATTTGAGCCTATGTCCGCTGACTCTCCGCAACAACCACTATCTGCATTGATTGGGGAGCCAGTTGATGCACCATTCCCGATTGTAGGAGTGGCGGCTTCTGCTGGAGGTTTAGAAGCCTTTATAGAGCTACTCAGTCATCTCCCAACCGATACCGGGATGGCATTTGTCCTGATTCAACATCTAGCCCCAGACCATGAAAGTTTGTTGAGCCAGATTCTTGCCAGAGTCACGCAACTCCCGGTTTGCGAAGTGCAGAACAACACAACCGTCGAGCCAAACCATGTTTACGTCATTCCGCCGAACGCCAAGATGATCCTCTCAAACGGTGTGTTTCAACTGTCGCCCCGTGAGAAGGTGTTGGGTCGATACATGCCGGGGGACGCTTTCTTTACCTCGCTGGCGACTGACCGTGGACGCAAAGCGATCGCAGTCGTTCTATCGGGATCGGATAGCGATGGATCGGTGGGATTGAAGGCGATCAAGTCAGTTGGTGGGGTGACATTCGCCCAATGCAAGGAGAGCGCCCAATTTGACAGTATGCCGAATACCGCCGTTGCCACAGGGGACGTTGATTTTGTGCTGCCGCCCGCACAAATTGCGGAAGAATTGGCAAACCTGAGCCGCAATCCGATGCTGATTCGCTCACCGGTGGCCAAGATAACAGAAGACGCACCTCAACCCACAGATGCGCTGGCCATAATTTTTGCTCTGTTGCGATCGCATACAGGAGTTGACTTTAGCCGCTATAAGCCCAACACCATTGATCGAAGGATTCAGCGACGAATGTTGCTGTATAAGTTGGAACAGTTGGAGGAATATGCTGCTTATCTACAGTCACATCCGGCTGAAGTCAAAGCTTTGTATGAAGAAATTCTGATCCATGTCACCAGCTTTTTCCGTGATGGGGAAGTGTTTGATCTGTTGAAACAGCGAGTGTTTCCAGCCATTGTGCAAAATAGGGCCGCTGACATCCCTATTCGGATCTGGGTGGCGGGCTGTTCGACAGGCGAAGAAGTTTACTCGATCGCCATTTGCCTGCTGGAATTTTTTGAAGAGCAAACTGCCCAGTTTCCGATCCAGATTTTTGCAACAGACATCAGCGAAGCGGCGATCGACAAAGCCAGGGCAGGCATCTACGCCGCAAATCAGATGGTGGAAGTGTCTACAACCCGCCGTCGCCGTTTCTTTCATGCCATTGAGGGCGATCGCTTTCGAATCAGCAAGGTCGTGCGTGAACTCTGTGTCTTTGCCCGACAGAATCTAGGCAGCGATCCGCCATTCTCAAATCTCGATCTCATTAGCTGCCGCAATGTCCTGATCTACCTGGGAGATGCGCTGCAAAGACGGATTATTCCGATCTTTCACTACAGCCTCAACCCAACGGGATTTCTACTGTTGGGCACCTCTGAGAGCGTGGGGCAGGCGTCAGACTTATTTACGCTGGCCGATAAAAAATACAGACTCTATACCAAAAATCTGACCACAACTCGCCCGACCTTTTCGTTTGTCCCCAGCAGCTATCCACTGATGAAGACAAGCGATCGCCCGTCCGTGACTGATCCAACCGAAACGTTTGACCTGGAGAAAAAGGTTGATCGCCTGATTGCCAATCATTATGCTCCTGTGGGAGTGGTGCTCGATGACAAAATGCAGGTGCTGCAATTTCGAGGAAACGTCGATCGCTATCTGAGACTCGCCTCTGGAGCCGCTAACCTCAACCTGTTTAGCCTGTTGAGAGAGGGGCTACTGGCGGAGGTACGGGCCGCCATTTACCAGGCCCAGCGTCAGGAGATGCTGAGTACCAGGAGTGGACTCCGCCTTGAAGAGGGCAACGGCTCTCAGGGCGTCACGGTTCACGTCATTCCCTTCAAAATTCTAGCCACGGAAGAACGCCGCTTCTTGGTGCTGTTTGAAGATGCACCTCCGGCCAGTAGCAGCCCTGTTCCCCTCCCTTTAGACATGGCTCAGGGGGAGTTAGAGCAGGAAAACGCCAGACTCCGAGCTGAGATCACCGCTGCGAATCAGGAGCGAGCAGCAACGCAAGAATATTTGCAGGCGATTATTAAAGAACAGGAATCTACCAATCAGGATCTCAAGGTTGCGAATGAAGAAATTTTGTCGAGCAATGAGGAACTGCAAAGCACCAATGAGGAGTTGGAAACGGCCAAAGAAGAGATCCAGGCAACCAACGAAGAGCTGAATACGACGAATGAGGAACTCCGCAGTCGGAATACAGAATTAAACCAGATTAACAATGACCTGACCAATTTGCTGGCCAGCATCAATATCCCGATTTTAATGCTGACGAACGACCTGCGCATTCGCCGCTTTACACCGATGGCACAGCGGTTATTTAACTTCATTCCTGGAGATACCGGACGCCCCCTGAGCGATATTCGAGCCAACCTCATCATTCCGGATCTGGAGCCGCTGCTGTTGGAGGTGCTGGAAACCCTGGTTGTGAAGGAGCTGGAGGTTCAAACTCAGGAAGGGTACTGGTACACACTGCGAATTCGCCCCTATCGCACCAGCGAAAATCAGATCGATGGCGTGGTTCTGGTGTTGCTCGATATTGATGCCCTCAAGCGCAGTGCTACCATCCTGGAGGAAGCCCGAAACTATGCTGAAGCGATCGTCGAAACAGTGCAGGTTCCGCTGATTGTGCTGGAGCCTGATTTTCGAGTGAACACCGCCAATCGAGCATTCTATGAAACGTTTCAGGTCAGTCCCCCCGAAACTGCCCAGACGTTTCTGTTTGATTTAGGCAATGGTCAGTGGAACATTCCCGGTCTGCGATCGCTGCTTGAGGACGTTTTGACCAACAATACGAGTTTGCGAAACTTTGAAGTGGCTCATGATTTTGAGCAGATTGGCCAGAAAATCATGCTGCTGAACGCATGGAAAATTATTCAAACCGCGGAAACTCCACGCATTCTGCTGGCGATTGAAGATATTACCAGGCGCAAGCAGTTTGAAGCCGAGCGATTGCGTCTCCTGGGCCAGGAACAAGCAGCCCGTCAAGAGGCGGAAGTCGCCAACCGTGCCAAAGATGAGTTTTTGTCGAACCTCTCCCATGAACTCCGCAATCCACTCAACATCATGCTGGGTTGGTCACAACTGCTCCGCAGCGGTCGTTTGAATGCGGAAGACATGGAGCGTGCGTTAGCATCCATCGAACGAAGCGCTAAAGCACAGTCACAGTTGATTGAGGACATGCTGGATCTCTCCCGCATCACCAGCGGCAAGCTGCGCCTCAACACCAGGCCGCTGGATCTGGTTTCTGTTGTGAATCTTGCAATCGACGCCGTTCAACTGGTCGCTGAGGCAAAATCCATCCAAATCGTCTCGCAGTTCAGCGCTGTCACGATCGTGGGCGATCGCGATCGTCTGCAGCAGGTCATGTGGAATTTGATTTCAAACGCGATTAAATTCACGCCAGCAGGGGGACGGATAGACATCACCGTATCACCGAAGCAGGATGCTGCTGAAATTCAGGTCAGCGACACGGGACAGGGAATTTCGGCAGAGCTATTACCCTACGTGTTCGATCGCTTCCGCCAGGGCGATTCAAGCACCACGAAAGCACGGCAGGGATTAGGGTTGGGGCTGGCGATCGTCCGACATATCGTAGAACTGCATGGCGGCACCGTGCGAGCCGATAGTCCAGGTGTAGGGAAAGGAACCACAATGACCGTGAGACTACCGCTCTATTCAAATCCTTCATTGAGGAGTGATGTCGAACCACTTGCAGAGGAGCCTTTAGAACTGGTCAACAGCGAAGTTCCCTCACTAGAGGGTCTGTGCATTCTGGCAGTGGATGACGAGGTGGCCAGTCTCGATCTGATCCGGTATATCTTAGAATCAGTCGGAGCCAGTGTTGTGACCGTGACCTCAGCCAGAGTAGCGATCGCCGCTTTAACCGACTCTCCAGGTCAATACGATGTTCTCCTGGCAGATATCGGGATGCCAGAGGAGGATGGACTGGCGCTGATTCGACAGGTGAGAACACTGGATGCAGAAGCTGGAGGGCAGATTCCAGCAGTCGCAACGACGGCGTATGCCAGCGAGCGAGACCGACAACAGGCTCTTGATGCCGGGTTTCAGATGCACATGCCGAAGCCAATTGACCCAACTCGCCTGATCTGGGCGGTAGCAACTCTGGGTAAACGAGTGGGATCAGATGCAGCAGATGCAAAAGACTGACTCATGGAACGCCAATTTGGCGAAAGTGCAAAAGGGTGCCTGCCGCGTTGCCGCAGGCACCCTTTTGCGCAATTCGGTTTTATTGAATTCGCGATCCTAAATTGAAAGACTCAAGCAGGAACCCTGTTCTGTCTTCGCCACTTCGATGTGCGTCTGGAACGCCTCCTTCAAGCGCGGCATGTGGGTGACCGTGAGAATGCAGGCAAAATCAGAGGCGATCGCCTGAATTGCCGCAATCAACCGATCGCACCCTGCCTCATCCTGGGTTCCAAATCCCTCATCCACAATCAATAACTGCAATGCAGTTCCCGATCGTTGCGCTAATAGACGCGCTAATGCTAAGCGAATCGCAAAGTTGATGCGGAAGGCTTCGCCGCCGGAATAGGTTTCGTAGGGGCGGGTGCCCTGGGCGTCGGCGATCAAAATATCCAGAGTGTCGATCAGTTTGAGACCCGTGCGCGAGTGGGGCGCTTTGCGTTTGCCTGCGCGTTGAGTAACGAACTGGACGTGGAGCTGGTAGTTGCTGAGGCGACCCAGG
>JBIKWV010000009.1:0-17865 GCA_044356135.1 Elainellaceae cyanobacterium | reverse complement strand
AACGCTTTGCGGTTGAGTCCTGTTGTTGCCCGCAGTAGGCGATCCTGCTTGAGAATGCGTTCTAGATCCAACATCAGTAGCACACCGAGTCACTGCCTGGTATTATCACCTATTTCCCAACAGGTCTAATATCTATCTGAGTTTTCAGGTAAAGAAATATTTAGAACGGGAATGATAAGGCTAAAACTGATTCTCAGAAATGATTTTGACTGTTTTGGAATAATTTTATTTTGTGGCCATTGTAATCAAAAGCACAATTTATTTCAGTCAGTTATTCCCATCTTCTCTTCAGTCTGTAATGTGAATTACTGGATTCTTGTAGTCTCAAAAACAATTGTGGCTTGACTAACAAAAATTCGCTGGAGCAGTTGATTTTTCTTCTCATTCAGCCTGATTTCTGCCTCTTGTTTTTCGAAAAAAGCTGTGACACTATTTCTTTTGGAAGCAAATTACGGTAAATCGATAGATTTTAAGTAAAATATTAAATTGTTCCATGTCCACCTCTCCTGAATTTGTCGTGAAACAGGTATCTTTTCCCTTTCAGCAAAGCGGGCAAGCGCCCTCTCACACCAGTTCCCGGCTCAACATCACCGCCCAGAACAGCATCACCGTGAATATGGTTCATCACTTTGTTGACCAGTCTCTAAGCTACGGCAATGCCGCTGAAGCAACTATTCTTGAGGCGATCGCCCATGACCCTACCTGTGCGATCGCTCACGCCTACGCAGCTGCCTACTATCTCTCTCAGGAGACTGCTCCCGCTCGTCGGCAGGTAAAGTCGCATATTGAACTTGCCCAGCAGCAGGCGGTCAACGTTACCCAGAGAGAGCGATGGTACATTGAGGCGATCGCAGCCTGGGCAGTGGGGGCGATTGATCGAGCAATCGCCCTCCACGAAGCGATTACCGACGAGTACCCCCAGGATTTGATGGCGGTGCAGCAGGCGCAGTACCACTACTTCTACCTGGGAAATTCGGCCCGACTGCTGCAAGTGGCTCAGAAAGTTGAGGCTGCGAATCGAGACAGCGATTTTTTCTATGGGATGCTGGCCTTTGGGTATGAGCAGACCCGACAGTTAAAGGCGGCAACGGCAGCGGCACAGCGGGCGATCGCCCTGAACCACAATGACCCCTGGGCGCACCATGCGATCGCCCATATTCTGGAAACCCAGCAGCGGGTTGAAGAAGGCATTGCCTGGGCAAGAGAGTTCTCAGACACCTGGAACACCTGCAACTCAATGCTGTATACCCATAACTGGTGGCACACGGCGCTGTTCTACCTGGCAAACGATGATGTTCAGAGCGTTCTCGACCTCTACGACACCCATGTTTGGGGGGGTGCCCGGAAAGCGTCACCGAAGGATCAGGTGGGGGCGATCGCACTTCTATTAAGGCTGGAGTTGCGATATGGCGATCGAACATTGAGCGAGACACTTCAGAAACGGTGGCACAGTTTGGGCAACGCGGTTTTAGAACGCGCAAAGGAACATGCCCTGCCGTTTCAGGATTTGCATTTCATCTATGCTCTCGACCGGGCTGGATATCGGTTCCAGGCTGATGAGATGTTGGACAGTATGCAGGCCCATCTCGAAACGCTGAGTTCTGATTTGCAGCAAACCTGGGTTCATATTGCCCTACCAGCAGCACGGGGCATGATGGCTCATGCTCAGGGAGATTGGCCGCAGGCAGTTACTGAACTGAAGCCTGTGTTGTCCAAGTTGTGGGTGTTGGGTGGCAGCCCTACGCAGCGGCAGTTGTTCAAACAGGTCTATCGGGATGCATTGGTGAAGACAAAATCAAATCCTGCATTCAGGGCAGCATCGTAGGTTTCCAGGAGAATTTGATAATCTGTGGATTGTACTTCAGCAAACCTGAGAATCCCTGCCCGGTGCAGGGCAGATTGGAGGGTTGGGTCTGGATTGAGTAACGCGTGTTTGATAGCTTCGATTAGCGTTTCGCCTAGATGTTGAGCGACAATTACGGGAGGCATGGGGTAAGGCCCAATTGATTCAATGACCCGCAGTTGATCCGATAAGGCTGGATCATCCCAGAACTCCTGCCCCAACACTACGCTGTCGATCGCTGCGCAGTCGGCTTTGCGCTCAATCACCCAGCGTAGCGATCGCTGATGTGAACCGGACTGGATGCCCCGTTGAAAGAATGAAACCGGGTATCCCTGCTGAAATAAAAAATGGCGCAGCAGGTGATACCCACTGTTAGAGTCGGGATCGTTGTAGCAGAATGTCTTGCCCCAGAGATCTTGAATGTGAGTGAGCGGACTGTCAGCACGGACGATCACATCTGCAAAGTAAACAGGCTGATTATTGTACCGGGAATCGCTCATAACGGGAGCGACAATTGGTCGGAATTGGTCAGGATAATTTCTCTGATGACGACTGAAGGGCAATCCGCAGATAAAAGTTAGATCGATTTTGTCTTGTAGCAGTAACGGATCTTCTAATGGATTGGTTAAACCATCGGTGAGCGACGTTTGGAGCTGTAGCGATCGCCCCAGATAGTCCACAACTGCCTGATACAGCCAGCGCCAGTTAGGAGCCAGATAGGTGACCGCAGACAGATGAGTCATTGTAAGTATTCCTTAAGATTTGATTGTTACCTGGATCACCTCGATTTTTGAGGGAGTGTGACATCATTAGTCCTGCAAGTATTCTACTGTGCATTGATAGATCTATCGTAGAATACCGAGCAGGTGAAACCATTAACCTCTGACCGAACCAGGGTGGTGGCTCTCCTCCACCCTCCTTTTTCCTCAATAGTCCCCACAGAAAAGCGTTTGGTTTTTCTCCGCCAGATTTCTGGATGACAATTTGCTCCCCTCTATAGCTGTAGCTGTAGCTATAACTGTTCGGACGGGGTGCAGGGGGCATCCCTCTTTGGAGGGTCAGGGCTGTGCCCCTGCGTCAGAGCGGTGCCCCACCCCCCTGTCCTAACCAGAGTGGCACCAGCTATCCTCCAATTTTATTTTCTGGAGATCCCTCATGGGTCAGACATTGACAACAACTGCATCGACTATTCGTGAACTCTGGTATACCCGCTGTCCCGTTCCAACGGTCTCCGGAATTGCTCTGGATCAGGGACGGCTCGATCAGACGTTTGCAGCCGAAGGGATTCAATTTCGATCGCTGCGGGCATCTGAAGATCCATCCATTCGTGAATCCCACTACGATCATCGGTTGCAGGGATTATTTCGCGAAGGCGGCAACGTTCCTGCAATCTGGGCACGCAGTCGGGGGCAGCAGACCCGCGTGATTGCGTTGACCTGGGTGGATGAATATCAGGCCATTCTGTCGCGACCGGATTCTGGTATTGCCCAACCGAAGGACCTGCGCGATCGCCGTCTTGCACTCCCCAAACGCGGTAGAAACCACGTTGATTTTGCCCGTTCGATGGCACTTAAGGGCTTCGTCAGTGCGCTCTCACTGGCCGACCTGGATGAAACCAGCATTGAGTTTGTCGATATTGTTTCCGAGGAGACAGACCTGCGCGAACCCTCCGCCAGCAATCCCAAACCCGGCGGGCTGTTTTTCTCAGAAGTAGATGCCCTGCTGCAAAACAAGGTGGATGCCATCTACGTCAAAGGGGCAGTCGGCGTTGACCTGGCGGTGCAGCACGGTCTACAGGTGGTGGTTGATCTGGGCACTCATCCCGATCCCCTGATCCGCGTCAACAACGGCACACCCCGGACTGTTACGGTCGATGCCGCTCTGGTCGAGGAACGCCCCGATCTGGCAACCCGCTATCTGGTGGCTCTGCTGGAGACCGCTGTCTGGGCAGAAGCACATCCAGATGAGGTAGTTCGAGTGGTGTCAACGGAAACGGGGGGCGGCGCAGCGGGTGTTCGCAAAGCCTACGGCACTGAATTACACCGCCGACTGCGGCCTGCTCTGTCGGACTCGTGGATTGAAGGGCTGCGATCGCACAAAGATTTTCTGCTGCGCTGGGGTTTCCTGGAGGCGGATGTTGATATCGATGCATGGGTTGATCCGACTCCGCTGGCTGAGGCGGAGCGGCTTGTTTGGAGTTAGTTCGCAAGTTTCAAGGAGCCATTAATGACAATCAAAATCGGAGTTCACCCCAGTAATTTAACCCTCTTTGTTCTAAGTCGAAAACCAGAACTGCTGGAAGATCTGGTAAAGCCGACGGGAGAAACGGTGGAATGGGTCAACTACCTGGACGGTACGAAAACCGTAACCAAACTGATCACGGGTGAAATTGATTTTGGCGGGACCGGTTCAACCCCGCCCATCAAGGCGCAGGCCGATGGCATTCCCGTCGTCTATGTCGCCACCTCGCAACCGCGTCCGGCGCATGGTGCGTTGCTCGTCCTCAAAGACTCCCCCATTCAAACCCTCTCGGACCTCAAAGGAAAGAAGGTTGCCCTCAGCCAGGGGTCTTATCAGGAGCAGTTTTTGGCGATCGCCCTGCACAACGTCGGACTGGAATATCGGGATATTACCCCCATTCAGTTTTCCGCCCCGGAGGTGCTGCTGGATTTTCTGAACAGTGACATTGATGTATGGATTGCGGGCGACCCACTGCTGGCGGAGGCGCAGGAAAAATACGAACTGCGTGCCCTTTCCTACACCGAGGGAATTATCAGTGATCGCTCCGTCTTCTTTACGCGTCGTGCCTTTGCTGAAAAACAACTGGTGTCGCTGCGGTTGATTGTGCGGGGACTGGAGAGGAGCGATCGCTGGATTGCCACTCACTTCCGGGAAGCCGCTGAGCTTCTAGCAGCCGAAGTAAACAATGGGATAGATGCTCAACACTGGGAAATTTCGCTGCGTCGTCGCCCCTGGGGTCTGATCCCGGTCTCTGAAGAATTCATCGCTGAACAGCAGCACGCCGCTGATGTGTTCTACCGCTTTGGCAATATTGCAGCTCCGATTACTGTTGCCGATGCGGTGCTGCCCAACAGGTTGAGCGTGTTTGAATCTGACCTCGTTGCATCTGGAAGTTGAGCCTCATGGAAATCCTCTGGTACATCACTGCCCCCGATGGACGCTTCCCCTGGAATCCCAAAGGGGCACGCAAGATTGATTACGCTTACCTGCAACAGCTTGCTCGTGCGGTCGATCACCTCGGTTTCACAGGGGCGCTACTGGCTACTGGACCTCACGATACCTGGGTGCTGGGATCGTCCCTGATTCCCTATACCGAGCGCATGCGCTTCCTGATTGCCGTTCATCCGGGATTAATTTCTCCGGTGCTGATGGCAAAAATGGCGCTGACGTTTGATCAGTTCTCCAAAGGCAGATTCATGATCAACGTCGTCAACGGCGACTCCCGAATGCTGGCCAGCTACGGCTATCATCTGCCCCACGATGAGCGCTACGCCCTCTGTGATGAATATCTAACCGTGTGGCGGCAGATTGTGCAGGGCGAAACGGTGAACTTTGAAGGCAAATACGTCCACGTCAACAACGGTAAACTGGCGCTTCCGGCGTTCCAGAAACCCCATCCGCCTCTATGGTTCGGCGGTTCTTCTCCCGCTGCACTGGACGTTGCAGCCAAACACATCGACACCTACCTCTCCTGGGGAGAAACACCGCCCCAGGTGGCTGAAAAAATTGCTGCACTGCGAGCCAGAGCCGCCGAACACGGACGTACCATAAAATTCGGTATTCGCCTCTACATCATTGTGCGCGACACCGAACAGGAAGCCTGGGATGCCGCCGAGTGGCTGCTGAACCACATGGATGCTGATTCGGTGGCGAAGATGCAGAACGTCCTTTCGGGAACCGATTCGGTGGGTCAGCAGCGAATGCTGCAACTCC
Source organism: Elainellaceae cyanobacterium (assembly GCA_044356135.1). Classification (GTDB taxonomy): domain Bacteria; phylum Cyanobacteriota; class Cyanobacteriia; order Elainellales; family Elainellaceae; genus CAZVXA01. The sequence continues at coordinate 12,068 of JBIKWV010000009.1, read as the reverse complement.
ACGGCGGCAAGGTTCCCGAAAAGGTGCGCGATCTGGAGATTTATCCCAACCTGTGGGCGGGCCTGGGGCTGGTGCGTCCCGGTCCCGGTACGGCGATCGTGGGCGATCCTGAAACCGTTGCCGCCCGCATTCAGGAATACGTCAACGTGGGCGTTGATACCTTTATCGTTTCCGGCATTCCGTTGCTGGAGGAAGCCTACCGGGTTGCCGACCTGGTGCTGCCGTTGCTGCCAGTTTCAGAAACCAGCAGTTCGCTTGAGGCATTTACCTGGAACAATTCGTTGCGCGAAGGCGCACCCGTGTCTATTAGCGAGGGCGCACCCATTCCCACTAACACTACAGTTCAGGAGGCTGTTCAGGGATGAAATCACGTCGCAGTACCCTTAGCATCATTCACCTGTTTCACTTATGGATTGCAGGGGGTCGATCGCCCCTGCGCAGACCTGCAAAGCAAACTTTCACTCAACTATCCACGCTGGATGTTGAGCAGTTTGCCTTTCGCGTCAAACGGCGTGCCCTTCCCGCTACTCTTTTTCTCTTCACTGCCTTTATCTCTGCATCGTGCAGCAGCGCACCTCAGGCCAGCAATTCCCCCTCTCCTGCAGCCACACAGGCTCCTGCTGCAAGTCCTGCAGCCAGTGCCCCGGCGAGTCCTGAAGCCATTACGGTAAGAATCGCCTGGTTGCGAAGCCCCAGCGTGCTGGCCCTGTCCAAGTTCAATGGGGAATTGGAAAAAGCGCTGGCGGAGAAGGGGATTAAAGTGGAGTGGCTGGGACCTTTTCCAGCATTCTCTCCGGTAGCAGAAGCGATTAATGCAGGCAGCGTGGATTTCACGGTGGGAAGCTCAACCGCTGCGATTTCGACAATGGCAGGCAATGTTCCCCTGAAGGTGTTTGCAGTGCAGCAGAATGGTGGTGTCGGAGAAGGCATCGTCGTTCAGGGCAAGTCTTCCATCCAGAGCGTCAAAGATCTGGTGGGCAAGCGAGTCGCCGTAAACCGGGGCGGAACTGGGGAGTACCTGCTGGTCAAAGCCCTGGAGAAAGAAGGTATTCCCCTGGACAAGGTAGAGCGAGTCTACCTGGGGCCGAGAGATGCCGCCCCCGCTTTTGCAGAGGGCAAGGTAGATGCGTGGGCGGTTTGGGGAATCTTTCTGGCAGCGGCACAGGCTGAACAGGGGGGACGGTTGATCGCCACGGGTAGCGATATTGGCTCTGAAAACGACAGCATTTTTGTTGTCCGCAACGGGTTTCTGGAGCAGCACCCGGAGACAGTAAAAGCCGTGTTTGAGGTGCTGAAAACCCAGAGCGAATGGGCCGATCAGAATCGTGAGGCCGCAGTTGATATCTACGGTAAAGAGTTTAATCTATCGCCGGAGGTGAAGAAACTGCTGGTCGATCGCTTTGATGGGGTTGTCAATCCGGTTGGATCATCTGAAACAGAGCGCATTGGCAAAGTTGCCAGTTGGTTTTATGAGAAAAAGGTGATTCCTAATCAGCCGGATGTCACAAAGTTTGTTGTGGATGTCTCCAGGTAGGGTCGTGTGTTGGTTGTCGTCCCGATCTCCGGTTGCTCAGGGAATCGGAGATCTTTTTCTCTACAAAGCCATGATGATGAAATTCTCCCAATTTATCTCTCAAAGAATTAGTCAGTTTGTCTTCACAGGTTCCTTTATTGGATTCCTGCTGGTCGGTTGCACAACCCCTGTAACGGACTCTAATACCCCGGCTGCCAGCAGTCCATCATCGGTAGAAGCTTCTCCCCAGGTAAGCCAGACCCAGGAGAAGGTCGTGCGAATTGGGTATATCAAAACAGGACTTTCGGCGATCGCCAAACAGCGAGGAGTACTGGAAAAAGACCTCGCCGCCCAAAACATCAAAGTCGAGTGGGTGGGGCCTTTTCCTTCCTTTGCGCCTCTGCTGGAAACGATCAACGCCAACAGTTCTGACATTGGCACGGGTGGAGATATTCCCGGCCTTTCAGCCCTCTCCGGCGGATTGCCTGCCTGCATCGTTGCCTACCGACCAGCCGGGGTCAATGCCGAGGCGATTCTGGTGCAGGGTAACTCTGACATTCGCACGCCTGCCGATCTGGTAGGGAAAAAGGTGATCGTCAATCGGGGCGGATGGGGTGAGCATCTGCTGCTGAAGGTGCTGGAGCAGAACAATATTCCCAAAGACAAGGTAGAACGGGTTTACCTGAAACCGGATGAAGCGCTGCCTGCCTTTGGAGCGGGCAAAGCAGATGCCTGGGTCGTCTGGGATCCCTGGGTTGCCAATGCGGAGGTGAAATTCGGGGCGCGGGCGATCGCCACCGGAGAAGCTGCTCCCCACTACGGTATTTATCTGGTGCGTCGGGACACGTGGGAGCGAGACGCTGATGCGATTAAGGCGGTGCTGGTGGCTCATGGTGCTGAGGGCGAATGGTATGGGAAGAATGCGCAGGAAGCAGTCGATGTTTCTCAGAAGCTTTTAGGAGTGCCCAAGGAGATCGCAGAAAAAGCCTACACCCGTCGCGCTGAGGAGAAGGTGCTGCCGCTTACCCCTGAAGTGATTAGCAATCTGCAAGCCTCTGCCGACTGGCTTCTGAAACAGGGAGTCATTTCTAACAAGGTAGATGTGGCGGCTTCTGTTTGTCCAAATTAGGGCAGCGCTCTGCGCTGAGTGTACAACCAGAGTTTTTGTTGAGAACTGCGCTCAGCGCAGTTCTCAACAAAAGTTTTGGTTCTCCCGCGCTTGAAAAGCGCTGTAGTTTTATTCCCATCAGGCATTGATTAGACATGACCCATTCTCGTACCGTTGAAGTCATTACCTCTGAAACTGCGCTTGCTGCTGTTAAGGCTGCTCTGGAGGAGAGCCAGCAGCTCGGTGCCCCCATCTCTGTCGCAGTTTATAGCCCCCTTTTAACACTGGTTGCCTTTGCCCAGGGCGACGGTGCTCCCACCCACAGCATTGAAACCAGCCAGCGAAAAGCCCGCACTTCGGCATCAACGCGTCGTTCCTCTGGCTATTTGCCGGACAGTCTGGCGATCGCCCTCCCCCTCGCTTCGGGTAATCAACTCACCAATCTGGGCGGTGGTCTTCCCATTAAGTTTGGCACCGTTCATGTCGGTGGAATTGGGATTGGCGGCGGCACTGTAGAACAGGATATTGCAATCGCCAAAGCTGCCCTGGAAGCAATTGGGGCCGATCCGGTGGACTAGATCTTCAACTATGCCTGTATACCAGCAAATTGGTCAGAACTATGATGTTACCCGTCGAGCCGACCCCTACCTTGTGTCTCGACTGGGTGATCTTCTACAGGCTCTACCGGATGCAGTTTACTTAGATGTGCCCTGTGGGACTGGAAATTACACCCTGGCTTTAGCTGAGCGAGGTGGTATCTGGCACGGAGTTGACCATTCCCAGGTGATGATCGATGCGGCTCGACAGAAAAGTGATGCTGTTGAATGGCAAATTGCAGATGTGGAGTCGCTGCCCTATTCAGACAAAACATTTTCTGGAGCGGTATGTACGCTTGCGATCCACCATTTTGAGCAGTTGGCGATCGTATTCAAAGGAATCTACCGTGTCCTTTCGACCGGACGACTCGTGCTATTCACCGCTACACCGGAGCAGATGCAGCAGTACTGGCTGGTGGAATACTTTCCCGAAGTGCTCCATCGATCAGCTCAACAGATGCCCAGTCTGGAAAAGGTTGAACGAGCCTTAAAAGACGCGGGATTTGAAGTACTGACCACAGAACCCTATGACGTTCAGGAGGATTTGCAGGACTTGTTTCTATACAGCGGTAAACATCATCCAGAGTTCTATCTGGATGCCAGCGTTCGCGCAGGAATTTCTACGTTTGCCCTGTTGGCAGATCCAGATGAAGTGGAAAAGGGGTGCCGAAGACTGGCGGCAGATATTGAGTCTGGGGCGATCGCCTCTGTGCTTCAGCGCTTTCAGCACAAACAGGGCGATTATTTATTCGTTATTGCTCACAAGCTCTAATTTCTACAACTATTTCAACGCACCCTGTAGCGAAGAGGAGAAAAATGATGCCCCAATTTGATCGCCTTCATCCACCCGTGTTTCAAACCGTAGAAGCAGAACGTCTCCATCGTAAACAGCGTCTCGCGGCGGCATTTCGACTGTTTGCCCGCTTCGGCTTCAGCGAAGGGGTGGCGGGTCACATTACTGCCCGCGACCCCGAATTTGAGGATCACTTCTGGGTCAATCCCTTCGGTGTGTACTTCGGACACATTCGCGTTTCAGATCTGCTGCTGGTGAACGCTCAGGGAGACGTGGTGAAAGGTGATAAACCCGTTAATCAGGCCGCCTTTGCGATTCACTCCCAGGTTCACGAAGCCCGACCCGATATTATCGCCGCTGCCCATGCCCATTCGCTTTACGGTAAAGTATGGTCCAGCCTTGGTCGGCTGCTCGACCCTCTGACCCAGGATTCCTGCGCTTTTTACGAAGACCATGCGCTGTTTGATGACTTTACAGGGGTGGTGCTGGAGCCTGCGGAGGGCAGAAGGATTGCGCAGGCATTGGGCGATCGCAAAGCCATCATCCTGAAAAACCACGGGCTATTGACCGTTGGTCACACCGTAGATGCTGCGGCCTGGTGGTTTATCACAATGGAACGCACCAGTCAGGCTCAACTTCTAGCGGAAGCCGCAGGTGTCCCTCAAGCGATCGCCCCCGATGTTGCCCGGTTAACCTACACCCAGGTTGGTTCTCCTGATTCAGGTTGGTTCTCATTCCAGCCGCTGTACGACCGGATTGTGCGCGAGGAGCCAGATTTGCTGGAATAGCCACAGTCAATTAGAACAAGAAGATTTTCGATTAACAGAATACTCGACCCCCCAAGCCCTTAACTGAATAGAGGCTTCGTTACAGGTTGCGGTTGGTACAAAAAGGGCACCAATAGTAATTAATATTGCAGCCGACACAACAATAAGCACTAAGCTTTTCATACCAAGAACTTTTGCTGAAATACAACAATTCCAGCAAATCAGGAAAACAACTTAAACTCCAAAACGGACAGCAAAAGGCTAATTCTTATCAAAACTTTACAATCCAGTCCCTACTCTTTCTTGTCTTGGGCAGAGTATGAATCTGGAATTTTTACGTTCTTGCCAGTACTAAATATTTGGTTATCTGGAAGAAGATAATGTCCCTGAAAGGCGACATCATTTCTGATTACATTATTTACACGCTTACAATAGCGAAGAAATTTTTCATACAATAAATCGTCAAGGTCACCTTCTTGAGATAATCTTGCTAACTCATTAAGGAGAAGATCAATAAGATGTTCACTCCGGTCAACATTCCTTAAATTCTTCGCTGCTAGTTTCTTCTGATCCTCCAAGTGCATGAGATCAAAATTCTCAACAGACGAAGCAATATAATTATTGGTCTCTCTTTTCGAGCGAATTATTGGTAAATCAGTTACTCCAGCTTCTCTTAGCCAAAATCTACTTTGACTAAACTCCCAGCAGATCCAAAAGATATCAGCAGATGGAAATAGAATCTGTAAATCCTTCGATTTTGGATAGGCTTCTCTTGCTAAAGCAAGAATAAGACTTGACAAATAAGCTAACGGAAAACTTCGATTCACTACTTCTCCAGATAGAGAGCCTCTTCCTATATCTAGTACTAAAGAAAGCAAATCAGATTCGCTTGATCGGAAGTAATCTTTTAGCTCGTCGAAGTCCAAAATCTTCTCCAACAAGGCTGCTCTTAACCACATACCCTTCGCTTGATACATCTCTCTCTGCTGATTGATAAATGCTAGGGAGAGATCAGTATCAGGAACTATAGGGAGGATTGGAAGATCCTTAATAACATCTAACAAGTTTTCAAAATTAATCCTTGTCAAATTTATATAACTGGCTAGGAGTTGATTTTCTTTCTGCCTAACTAGTGATATCAAATCCTGATTATTTTGCTGTTGATACAGCAACAAAAACTCAATAATATCTCCAACGACTGAAACGTGATTATCTACCAAGGATTGAAGGTTCTTTGAGGATTTGAGTCTTGTCATTCGAGTCCGGAGTTGTGCAGCATCAATAAATCAAGTTATCCTTATATCCAACTATCTAATTCAAGTGAAGAACTGCTTTGCCGGAATATTTCCGATCGGTCAACTGCTGTGCGATATCAGCAATCTCCGTCCAGGGAGCCTCCACTGAAATCTGCGGTTTCAACAAACCATCTGCAATCAGGTTCACTAACCGTTGCAGACCAACCGCAGCAGCTTCGTGTTTCAGTTCGTGGAACAGCATGAACGAATACAGCTTTGCCCCGTTGCTGACGCTGTAGAATCGTTGGGCATTGAACGTGACTTCACCGCCCCCCGTCGTGCCAAACAGGACGACTGCGCCATCGGGAGCGATCGCCCCCAGCGCTGCCGTTAGTGTTTTCCCACCCACCGATTCCAGCACCAGATCATAGGGTGCAGACTCGCTCTCGGCTGGCAGATCCTGACCAATTACCACCGTGTGCGCTCCCGCGTCTCGCACCAGTGACTCCTGCTCAGGCTGACGAATGTGGGCAGTCACCCTGGCGCTGGAAAGTTTGGCCAGTTGGATCGCAAAGTTTCCGACACCGCCCGTGGCACCCGTGACCAGAACCGATTTCCCCAGGAGTAATCCCCCTTGCTTAAGGGCGTGATAAGCGGTGAGTCCAGCAACGGGCAGGGTGGATGCCTGCGCGAAGGTGATCGAATCGGGGAGAGGGGCGATCGCACTCGTCGGCACTGCTACCCGTTCACTCCAGGCACCGGAGGGCACAAAGCCGACCACCCGCGTTCCGGCGGCGGGACCAGACCCATCGGCAGCAGGGGTTTCGATCGTGCCAGCCAGATCCCAACCGGGTTGCCATCCAGCAGCAGCAGCGTTGGCGCGTCGGATCTCTCCGCGATTCAGCGAAATGGCAGAGACTTTGACCACTGCTTCGTTGCGATTGGGCGTGGGAGCCTCAACGGACTTCAATACCAGACGACCTGGAACATCTGGATCAACCACAACTGCACGAACAGTGCCCATAGTACCAATCCTGTTTTGCGAAATTAGCTGAAGGAAGCAATCGCCGCCGATTCATCCACTATTGTAGAAACTGTAGAGGCGGTAGTGAACTGATTTTGGGGGCGGGGTAAGCCCAGATTTTCCCGCAGCGATCGCCCCTCATACTCAGTGCGGAACAGTCCCCGGCGCTGGAGTTCAGGAATCACCAGATCGACGAATTCCTCCAATCCTCCTGGCAGGTAGGGCGGCATAATGTTGAATCCATCAGCCGCACCGTTGACAAACCATTCTTCCAGTTGATCGGCGATCTGTTCTGGCGTACCCAAAATTTGTCGGTGTCCTCTGGCTCCAGCGATAGACAAGTAGAGTTGCCGGATGCTGAGGTTTTCTCTACGCGCCAGGTCGATCAGTAGCTTCTGACGGCTCTGCGCCAGTTCCGTTGCGGGAAGATCAGGCAAAGGACCATCCACCGGATAGCTAGACAGGTCCACCTCGCCCAGCATTCCTGCCAGCAATCCCAGTCCAACCGGTGGCGCAATTAGCTCCTGGAGCAAATCAAACTTCTCCTTTGCTTCCTGCTCTGTTTTGCCAATCACTGGAAAGATACCGGGCATGATTTTGATGTAGTCGGGCGATCGCCCATACCGCACCACTCGCTCCTTCAATTCTGCGTAAAAAGCCTGCCCTTCTGCCAGCGTTTGTTGGGCCGTAAACACTACTTCTGCCGTCTGAGCAGCCAGATCCTGACCGTCCTCAGAAGAACCGGCCTGGATAATCACGGGGTACCCCTGAATGGGACGTGCCACATTCAACGGTCCTTTAACCGAGAAATGTTCGCCCTGGTGATCGGGAATGTGCAGCTTCTCTGCATCAAAATAAACGCCCGATTCCTTGTCACGGATAAAAGCATCATCCTCCCAGCTATCCCAGAGTTTTGTCACCACATCGACAAACTCCCTGGCCCGTTCGTACCGGGGTTGATGATCCATGTGCTTTTCGCGGTTAAAATTTCTAGCTTCTGCTTCCGTTGCAGAGGTCACCAGATTCCATCCTGCGCGTCCGCCGCTCAAATAATCCAGCGAAGCAAATTTGCGGGCGAGATGAAACGGCTCATTGTAGGTAGTGGAAACAGTAGCAGCCAGTCCAATCCTTTCGGTGACGACTGCCAGTGCTGAGAGCAGTGTCAGTGGTTCAAAATGAACGACCTGCCCGGAGCGACTTAACTCCTCCGCTCCTTTACCCCGCTGACGAACAGCGACCCCATCGGCGAAGAAAATCATGTCGAATTTTCCCCGTTCCGCCGTTTGTGCCAGCCGCTTGAAGTGTTGAAAATCCAGTCCTGCATCGGCTGGAGTGCCAGGATAGCGCCACGCGGCGAGATGGTGACCTGAACTCATCAGGAATGCACCCAGCCTCAACTGCTTTTTTGTGTTCATGATTGTCTGCTTCTGTCTTTGGCGGGATAGTTCTGGCGGGAAGACCCCACAGTTCGACGAATGCTCACTGCACCGCCCCAACCCTCCCCTTGCTAAGGGGAGGGAGCGATCGACCTAAGGGGATGGATTTCCTTACGCGGCGATCAGAGTGCGGTTGTAAACGGACGAATCTCCTTTAATTGCTTCACTCGATCGACCATCGATCCCTTTAGGGAGATCACCGACGATGGTGATGCGCTGCACGCGTCGGGCCTGACTGCCAAAATCATCGATCGCATAGTGCTGTGTAGCGCGATTATCCCAGAACGCCACATCGCCCTCCTGCCAGCGCCAGCGCACTGTGTTTTCGGGGCGAGTCACGTAGGACTGCAACAGCCGCAAAATATCGCTTGATTCGGAGGTTGAAAGCCCCTGGATTTGACGAACGAAGCCACCGATAAACAGACCCCGTTCACCCGATTCGGGATGAACCCGCACCACCGGATGCAGGGTCTCATAGACCGTTGAAGCAAACACCTTACGGAATGCTTTAAGTTCTTCTGAGATTTCGACTGCGGCCTCCGCGTAGTCGTAAGCATTGCTATGAATGGCCCAGAGTTGGTCCGCAAGGCTGCGGAGCGGGGTGGGGAGATCCTGATACGCGGTCACCGAATTGGCCCAGACGGTGTCGCCGCCAACGGGAGGAATTTCAACAGCTCGCAGCACGGAACCCAATGGGGGGCGATCGACGAAGGTGACATCGGTGTGCCACTGGTTTGCTCGATTGGCATTACGGCCATAATCCAGGTCCAAAACTGTGGGATGGTCGGGCAGAGAGGGGACAGTGGGATGAGCGGTGGTGAGATCGCCAAACCGACGGGCAAAGGCTGCCTGACCATTGGCATCAATGGATTGATTACGGAAAAAAATCACTTTGTACTGAACCAGCGCCCTGCGAATTTCGTCGATGGTGCTGCTGCTCAAGCTCGCACCCAGGTCGATTCCCAGAATTTCGGCACCAATGCGTCCGGCAACGGGTTTGACATCAAAAGATTGAAAGCTCATACGCTAAGTCTCCAAAAACTTGTGGGGAAAGGCTCTACGGGTGATTCTCTAGTTCGTCATGACTTCAAAGGTCCACAGACTCACTGTGAACTTGAAGGTGGAGGGGAATGACGCTCAGTTAAAGACTAAAAATCGATAGAATTACCGTAGATTTAGTTGCAATCCACAAGCTACCACACCTATTCAGTGAAAACAAGTCTTTCTTTGGGGTAGGCGAGAGCGTTTAATCCTTCTGCTGCAACGTCTGAATAAAGTGATTGAGATGGGGCTGTTCCTGGCTTAATCCAACTTCCTGTGCCCTGGCAATCACCTGCTCTGGAGTCAATCCTTCTCTGGTTGCATCGGCAATGAGTGCGATCGCCCCTGCTCTGGCTCCGGCGGCACAGTGGATCAGCGTTGGCTGGGGCAGATCCTTCAGCGCTTCTAAGGCGCTGGAAACCTGCTCTGCATTGGCCTCTGTTGGATTCAGCGGAACGTTGGCATACTTTAATCCGGCTGCTTCAGCTAGCTGCTGTTCGTCAGCGAGAAATCCCGATTCGTTGGGCGATCGCAAATTCAGCACCGACTTGAATCCCTGCTGCGCTGCTGCCTGAAGGTCATCCGCCGAGATTTGGGCATCTGAACTAAAATTTGGACTGACCGATTTGATTTTGTCCGTCATGCTGAATAAACTCCCGATTTTTCCGTTAAAATTCTACGACACCTCGCTAGATTTTATGTAGAATGCCCTTATTCATAAGATCCTCCTGTGCAATCACACCTGCAATGACAAGGAGAATGTCAATGGCAACGCTACAGCTAGCGGATGGCACCCTAATCACTGAACTTGATGCGATCGCCCATGAACTCAAGCCATTGGGAATTCATTTGCATTACTGGGCCATTGGGAACGACCCTGAACTGCGGCAACTGTTGAATCAGGATATGTTAACCGATGAAGAAAAAGAGCAGGTTTTAGCCGCCTTTGAGTCTTATTTTGAGGAACTTCAGCGCACGAAGAGCTATCGTGCTCGTGATCTAGTGGTACTGCATCCGGGGGTGCCCAACCTTGATGCAGCGCTGGCAAAGTTCGATCGCATTCACACCCATCCCGATGATGAAGTGCGCTACATCATCGACGGTGAAGGGGTCTTTGGTATTGTCAAACCCGACGGCAGCCAGATCCGATTGACCGTATACCCCGAAGAATACATCAACGTTCCTGCGGGAGCCGAGCACTGGTTTTACCTGACGGAGGTTCGACGAATCAAAGCAATTCGCTATTTTAGTGACACTGATGGCTGGGTACCTCAATATACCGGACGCGAAATCCGGAGTCTGGCGATCGCATAAACACTATTCCCTATTCCTGCAATGCTCGATTTCTCACTCCCGCTCTCTGCCTACCATCGTTCGTTTGACCCCCGACCGCATCTGGTGACTGCGGCCCGCAGCTTTTACCAGAGAGGCTGGATGGTGGGAACGGCTGGCAATCTCTCTGCCCAACTGCTGGATAAAAGTTTCTGGATCTCCGCCAGTGGCCGCGCCAAAGGCAATCTTAGCGCCGACGATTTCATCCGCATTGGCACCGACAGTAAAGTGATTGAGCAGTCTTCACCCGGAATCAAACCCTCTGCAGAAACTGCCATCCACCGGGTCATCTACGATATATTTCCTGACGCGGAAGTCTGCTACCACATTCATTCCATTGAAGCCAATTTAGTTTCTCGGTTTGTCGATGGTGATTCCCTGCCCCTACCGCCATTGGAAATGCTGAAGGGATTGGGCGTCTGGGAAGAAGAACCAACTTGCTATCTGCCCGTATTCAAAAATTATGCCCAGGTGTCAAAAATTGCGAATGAGATCGGCGATCGCTTTCGTCAAAGCCCACCCCAAATTCCTGCGCTCCTGATTCGAGACCACGGGGTCACCCTCTGGGCACCCTCGCTGGATACGGGAAATTATTACCTGGAGTCGCTTGACTACATCTTCCGCTACATGATTTCTGCACAGCAATTAGGGCTTTCGTAGTTGACCCTACACCTCGACTGAGCGTTCACGTCGAAGCCCCAAATTAGTCCAGCTTCCCCCCTTGCCAAGGGGGGATTGAAGGGGGCGCAGTTTTCAGGCGCTCAATAGATCACAAATGCGATCGCCACTCCCAACAAGAACACACCACCAATCAAACCACCGACAACTTTTGCAAGATTGTTGTTCACAGAATTCATAGAATTCTCAGACATGAGTTGAATCTCCTGAGTGAAAGTGATTACGCTGCCACAGGCATCACATTCGCGTGCTTGATGATGTACTGCAAGAAGAACTGTTTGATTTGGGGATTGATGTAGGCGTGGTCTAAATGGGGAAATCCGACCGCTCTCGCTCTCGCCAGCGTCTGTTCTGGCGTCAGCCCCTCGCGGATTGCCACACTCAGAAGGGCGATCGTTGCTGACCGAAAACCTGCTCCACAGTGGATCACCGCAGGTTTGGGCAAACGTTCTAATTCTTTCAATATTGCGGTGATCAGTTCTTCACTGAGTGATTCCACCTTGAAGGGAACATTCACATAATGAAGTACTGATCACCGCAATATT
>JBIKWV010000356.1:0-5375 GCA_044356135.1 Elainellaceae cyanobacterium | reverse complement strand
AACCCCCAAGGGGCTCCTCTGTGTCGCTGCCCACCCCTTTCGCTATTTTTGGGTTTTAGAAGAAGGCGGGCTGATGCCGAATTAGACTGAGAAACTCCTCACGAGTCCGCTGATCTTCCTGAAACGCGCCAATCATGGCGCTGGTCACTGTCCACGAGCCGGGCTTCTGCACCCCGCGCATGACCATACACATGTGGGTAGCCTCCATCACGACCGCCACGCCCTGCGGCTCCAGGATTTCTTGAATAGCCTCAGCCACCTGGCGGGTCAGACGCTCCTGCACCTGTAAGCGACGCGAATACATCTCTACAATCCGGGCCAGCTTACTCAGACCTACCACCTTTTGATTGGGAATATAAGCCACATGTGCTCGTCCCATAAATGGCAGCATGTGATGCTCACACAGGCTGAAGAAATTAATGTCGCGCACCAGCACCATCTCGTTGTGTCCCTCGTCAAAGATGGCACCGTTGACCAGTTCCTCAAGGGACTGGTTATAGCCGCTGGTGAGGAATCGCATCGCCTCAGCGACCCGCTTTGGTGTTTTCAGCAAACCTTCCCGCTCCGGGTCTTCACCCAGGCCAACCAGCATCGTGCGGACGGCATTTGCAAGTTCATCAGTCGCTGCGTCGGGGAGCGAATCGACCTGCAGCTCATCGTGATGCGTGGTGCGATCGGGCCTGACCTCCAGATTCCGGGCATCAGTGGTTTCAGATGCTTTATTCTTGCTGTTGGTGCCGTGAAAGCCGTTAGTTGCAATAGTCATAGGTGGACCAAATCTCCAAGAGAAATTGAAAGTGGAAGCCCCAATTGGGTATACGGTCGGTCAGTAGCATTGGTTTCCCAATGGCTCAGAGGGCACCTGCGCTGGGCATCAGCGTTAGCTCGTCGATGACCGCCTGAGGAGGCAGCAGGGCAGCGTGCAAAATCGTTTGGGCAACGTCTTCGGGGGCCAGCATGCGGGAACGGTCGAAATCTGCCTGAACGGTATCGGTATCCCAGATGGGGGTGTTGACCGCGCCGGGGGAAACCGTCATCACGCGGATTCCATAAGGACGCTCCTCCACCGCCAGGGTTTTGGAAAGGGCCAGCAGCCCTGCCTTGCTGACGCTATAGGCTCCCCAACCGGGGAAGAACTGGTAAGCCGAGACAGAGGCAACGTTGATGATGACGCCAGACTGGCGATCGCGCATGGAAGGCAGAATCCCCTGAATGCACTGAAACACGCTGGTCAAGTTCAGCGTGATGACACGCTGCCAGTCTGCCAGCGGTGTTGTCAGCAGGTCTCCGGTGTAGCCAATGCCAGCATTGTTCACCAGAATGTCGATGGGGGACTCTGCGGCGATCGCCCCAATTTCTTCTTGAACCTGCTCAACCTGCTCCAGGTCAAGTGCATGCACCGTTGCGGTTACCCCAAGCGCCCTCACGCCTGCAGCAACGCTGTGCAATTTCTCCAGCGATCGCCCCACCAGAGCGAGGTGAATTCCAGCTTTAGCAAAAGTCAGGGCAGTTGCCTTACCGATGCCACTGCTGGCTCCGGTAATCAGGGCGCGAGTAGTAGGAAGACTCATGATGCAGTTTGTCGGGAAGCGATGGTGCAGACGGAGTTGGAATGAGTTGCGGCAAGGGAAACAAAGGGCATGGACAGGGCTAAGGCGCGGCGAGCAGGAACGGGGGGTACCCGAAAAGAAACTTTACAATTTAGAAAAACTGAGAGAAAAAGATAACCTGGAATTTCCCCATTCCTCCACGGGAACCCGTTAGGAAAGTAATCACACCCATCCACAGGTGATCAGGATTCAGTCAGAAAAAATGAGAGAGTGTTAACAAATGTTACTAAAGAATTATAGCACTGGCGATCACCCGTACAGGTCTTCCGGATAACCGAATCTTTTTACGGACGAGTCGAGTTGTGCATTCCTGATCCAGCAGACACTCCTGACTCCCCAGCAAAAAAGTTAGCCCGGCGCTTGCAACTGAATGCAGCAGCAGGGCTAGACTGCGACCTCAGTGTACATGCCGATTTTGCGAAACTTCTGATAGCGCAGTTCCCGCCGCTGAGCATGGGTCAGCCTTGAAAGTTCTTCAATGTTTTGCAGCAGTGCCTGTTTCAAGGTTTCTGCCGCCTGCAAGGGATTCGAGTGGGCACCGCCAATCGGCTCCGGCAGAAGTTGATCCAGCACGCCCAGTTCCTTCAAGTTTTCTGCAGTAATCTTCAGTGCTTCTGCTGCCTGAGGAGACTTCCCGGCATCCTTCCAGAGAATGGCGGCACAGGCTTCAGGACTGGCCACCATGTAGACGGAATGCTCAAACATCAGCAGGCGATCGCCCACACCAATGCCCAGTGCCCCACCGGAACCACCCTCACCAATCACCGTGCAGATAATCGGCACATCCAGACGGAACATTTCTCGCAGGTTGTAGGCGATCGCCTCCCCCTGACCCAGTCGCTCTGCTTCAGCCCCAGGATGGGCACCCGGCGTATCAATAAATGTCAGAATCGGCATCCCAAATCGATTGGCGTGTTCCATCAGCCGCATCGCTTTGCGGTAGCCGCCGGGGGACGCCATGCCAAAATTTCGCACTACGTTATCCTTCGTGTCGCGCCCTTTCTGGTTGCCCAGCAGGACGACCGGACGGCCTTCTAAACGGCCCACACCCCCAATCAGGGCAGGGTCATCGGTACCCGTAGCGCGATCGCCGTGCAGCTCGATCCACTCATCGGTGATGGCCTGGATATAGTCCAGGGTGCTGGGGCGGCGGGGGTGGCGAGCTACCTGCAACCGCTGTGCCGGGGTCAGGCTATGGAAAATATCCTGGCGAAGCTGCGTGGCCCGCTCCTCTAATTTCTGGATTTGATCGGTCACGTCTACCTCGTTTTCTTCCGCCATGTCGCGGATTTGATGGATTCGAGATTCCAGTTCGATCAGAGGCTTCTCAAAGTCCAGAAGAATGGGTTTGCGCTCGGCGTTGCTCATGGCGGAAATGAATGGAGGAGTGAGGATAGTGAACGGAGTGAAGAGGTTACTCGGTTCAGTCCCGCAAAGAATTTTATCAGGCTTTCGTGACCGGAATGCGACGGTCTGTGGTGTGGAAAACCGCAGTAGGGGCGAATGGCCTGGTGGGGCGAACGGTTGTTTGCCCCCATCAGCATAGGGGCGAACAACCGTTCGCCCCTACGGGGCTGTGCCGTCGCGTCGGCCCAATTCATACACCCCGGCTCCGATGCAGGCAATTATCCCCAGGCTCACCGCCCATGTCTGTCCCAAACTTTGCTCCAGACCATAGTCGAGCAAGCCCCCCATCAGAAGAAATGGAATCACACTCAACACAGACGCATAAAATGCGTTCAGAGATTCCCGTGCGGTTCGAGTCCGCTCGAATTCTTCGGTGGAGGTGTAGAGCGATCGCTCTGCAAAGTTGAACCAGCGGGTGAGCTGTTCCATCACCCAGTCGCTCACCGGAGAAAAGCCCAGATACAGCGCCAGTGCCCACAGCGCGATGCCTGCCAGCAATACCTTGTCGATGTGAATGGGCGGAAGCAGATCGAGCATGGGGCGAGGGGGAGAGGGTAAAAAATATTCACATACTCTAATTTACAGCGATTTTCAATCGCCTGAAATACAGGATGTTTTGTGAGAGCCGCGCGGAGCGCGGCTCTCACAAAACATTCTGTGGCTTACTCAAGCGCGAAGCGCTGTAAGTCGGTTTGAAGAAGCTGAAATAGACTATGTAAAGCAAATGCTAGTTTATTCTGCTTGGTTTTCTTCTGTGGCTGAAACCGTAACGCGGCAACTTCCCAATCGTCTGTACCAGCGGCTGATCAATACTGCCGAGGCAACGAAACGACCACTAGAGGAAGTCATTTTACACTCCCTGGAGGTAGGCAGCCCTCCGGATTGGGAAGATGTGCCAGAGGAGTTTCAGGCTGACCTGGCGGCACTCGATCGACTGGACGACAAGCGACTGTGGCAGATCGCCCGCAGCCAGAAACCGGAAGCCGATTTTGTCCGCTATGACGAATTGCTAGAACGCAATCGCGAAGGAACCCTGACTGATGCCGAACGCCTGGAGTTAACGGCACTCCGAAACGAAGCTGACCGATTTATGCTGTGTAAGGCGCAGGCAGCGGTGCTGTTGCGCTGGCGAGGGCATCCGTTCTTTTGTGGCTCTACAGATGAATCACTTCGCCATTACCAACGCACGTCGTCGCTGGGTGGCTAGCGGATGGCACCCGCCGAGAGATTGAGGGGGCGATCGCCAACCGTCTGTTTGACCGAAAGGGCTGTCTCCCTGAATTTTCCTTCCTCAAAAAGTCAGTGCTATCTTTGATGGAGAAATCAGATCTCACTATGAAGCTGCTTATCTGAGGGTCATCATTGATGGACAAGGAAGTTGCCCAGTTTGCGCTAGAAGATGGAAGCACATTTCTAATTGACGTGCAGGAACCGGAGGGGGGAGCAGTCGAACGGGTGGCGATTAACTCCGGTCAGATGGTACTTCAGGCCAAGCAGACCTTTGAGGAAGCGATCGACACCGTGAAGCCAGTGGCCTCCAAGTTGATTACTCGCCTCAGAACTGGTCTGACCACGCCTGCTGACGAAGTTGAGATTAAGTTTGGGCTGCGCTTAAGCGCTGAGGCGGGGGCGATCTTTACTTCGGTGGGGGGCGATGTCAATTTTGAGATCACCCTGAAGTGGAAAGAGGATAAAGCGGGTTAGAGGGATGCAGGTCAACATTTATCGACAGGCGTTTAAGGCTGCGATCGCCCGCGTTTACCATACCAATGGGGCGATCGTCGGTGCGGGTTTTCTGGTGTCGGAGACTCAACTATTAACCTGTGCCCATGTAGTAACCGCAGCCCTGGGGATTCCGGCAGATACCGCCACTGCTCCGACGGCTCTTGTTGAGGTTGATTTCCCTCTGATTGCACCGGGGCAAAAGGTATCCGCAGAAGTGGTGTTCTGGTCTCCGGTGAACCCCACTCAAACTGGAGAAGACATTGCGGGGTTAGTCCTCAAGAGCGCGGCTCCCTCTGGGTGTCAGCCTGTGCGGTTGGTAACTGCTGATGAGTATTGGAACCATGCGTTTCAAATATTTGGGTTTCCCAGCAAATGGGATAACGGGGTGTGGGCGTCGGGGGTGTTGCGCGATCGCCTTGCCAACGGTTGGGTGCAGATGGAAGACATTAAGGCTCAGGGGTATGCCGTTCAACCGGGTTTTAGCGGTGCGCCCGTCTGGGATGAGCAACTGCAAGCGGTGGTGGGAATGGCGGTGGCGGCAGAGAAGAAGCGGGAGGAGGCAAAAGCAGCTTTTATGATTCCGGTTGCAGAGTTGGGAAAAGCCCGGAGTGCCCTAGCACAGTGGCGCAGTAA
>JBIKWV010000354.1:0-5376 GCA_044356135.1 Elainellaceae cyanobacterium | reverse complement strand
TGGAACCCCGGCGTGGGGGCACCGCCCCCACACCCCCCGTACCTCACCAACATGAAAAACGTTGTAACTCGCACCATTGGTTCATTACTTGACAAGTCATCTATGCGTTTAACTCAGTTGTTACGCTTTTGCTCTTTCGGTGCTTTGTGCGTATCAGTTCTGGCAAGTTGTGCTCCAATCACTTCAAGTTCACAAACCCCTGCGAATTCATCCACTCCTCAAACGGCGCAAACTTCTTCAGAGGCGCAAAAATCTGGATCATCCGCGCAGATTGTTCTAGCCCTGGGCGACGCTCGCACTGTTGAGGAAGGTTTTGATCCGACGCTGGGGTGGGGACGCTATGGCGCACCGCTGTTTCAAAGTACCCTCCTGCGCCGGGATGAGAATCTGCAACTGGTCAACGACCTGGCAACAGGGTACACCATCAGCCCCGATCGCCTCGTTTGGACGGTGACCATTCGTAAAGATGCCAAATTTTCGGACGGTAAGCCCGTCACGGCGGAAGATGTGGCCTACACGTTTACTAAAGCCTCCCAAAGTGGCGGATTGAATGACCTGACCGTATTGCAAGAAGCAGTTGCGATCGCCCCCGATACGGTTGAATTGCGGCTCAAAGAACCCCAGAGTACATTTGTCAATCGCCTGGTGACTCAGGGGATTGTGCCCAAACACGCGCATGGTGAAAACTATGCCCGCAATCCGATCGGCTCTGGCCCATATACGTTGGTGCAGTGGGATGAGGGACAGCAACTGATTGTAGAAGCCAATCCGCTCTACTATGGTCAAAAACCTGCCATTCAGCGGTTGGTCTTCCTATTCATGGAGGAGGATGGCGTGTTTGCTGCTGCTAAGGCCGGACAGCTTCAGGTTGCCAGCGTTCCGCCTGCTCTGGCAGTACAGAAAATTCCGGGGATGGAACTCTACGATGTCACCAGCGTAGACAACCGGGGTTTGATGTTTCCATTTCCGACCAATACAGGTGCTAAAACTGCCAAAGGGGATTTGATTGGCAACACTGTTACAGCCAATCGTGCAATCCGACAGGCAGTAAACTACGCGATCGACCGTCAGGCGTTAGTCGAGGGTGTGTTGGAAGGTTACGGTTCGCCTGCCTTTGGACCTGTGAGCGGTTTGGCGTGGGAGGAGCCGCAGGCGAATATTCAGGACAACCAGCCCGAAAAGGCAAAACGGATTCTTGCAGAAGATGGGTGGAAGGATACGAACGGAGATGGGATTGTCGAAAAGAAGGGGATGAAGGCGGAATTTACCCTCCTCTATCCTGCCAGTGACAGCACTCGTCAGGCGCTGGCGCTTTCGGTCGCAGAAATGCTGAAGCCCGTTGGTATCCTTGCCAATGTTGAAGGGAAAAGCTGGGACGAGATTAAGCCATTGATGCACAGCAATGTGGTCTTGTTTGGTTGGGGTAGCCACGACCAGACAGAAATGTATAACCTGTACCACAGCAAATCGGCGACGGGCGATTTTTACAATGCAGGTTACTATGCCAATCGTGCGATCGACGACACGCTCGACCTGGCAATGGGCGCACCCTCTGAGCAGGAGGCGATCGCCTTCTGGAAAGCGGCCCAGTGGAATGGGCAAAAAGGCTTTACGGCAAAAGGCGATGCGGCCTGGGCCTGGCTGGTGAATCTCGACCACACTTATTTTGTCAGTAATTGTCTGGACATTGGCAAGCCACAAATTGAACCCCACGGTCATGGTTGGCCCATTACTGCAAATATTCATGAGTGGCGATGGACATGCCAGTAAACCTGTTTCGATTCATCGTCCGCCATTTGATTCGGCTGGCGCTATTGCTCATTGCAGTTTCTATCTTCGGTTTTGTTCTTGTTAGTCTCTCTCCGATCGATCCCGTCGATGCTTATGTTGGAGCAGACATGGTTCGCATCAGTGCAGAGCAGAAGGAGCTGATTGCTCAACGATGGGGACTGGATGAGCCACCTCTGGTTCGATATTTTCTGTGGCTTGGACAGTTTCTTCGGGGAAACTGGGGCACCTCAATCGTGTTCAATAAACCGGTGATTGAGGTGATTGGCGATCGCTTTCAGGCATCCCTTTCATTGATGGCCACTGCCTGGATGTTATCCGGTATTCTGGGTCTGCTGCTCGGTGTCGTGTCGGGAGCGTGGGCAGGTTCTCGACTCGATCGAGCCATTCGCTGGTATGCCTACACGCTGGCATCCTCTCCACCGTTTTGGGTGGGCTTGCTGCTGCTGATCATCTTTTCGGTGAATCTTAAACTCACACCGATTTGTTGCGCCCTTCCCCCCGGTGCCCTGGCGCAGGATGTGACCATCTGGCAACGCATTCATCATCTGATCTTGCCTGCCGCCACGCTGAGTCTTGTGGGTGTTGCCAGTATCACCCTGCACACCCGGCAGAAAGTGATCGAGATTTTCCAGAGTGATTACATTCTGTTTGCCCGAGCGCAGGGAGAAGACACCGTTGATATGGTTCGCCATCACGGGTTGCGAAATGTATTGTTGCCTGCGATTACCTTACAGTTTGCATCATTAAGTGAACTGTTTGGTGGGTCAATCCTGGCCGAGCAGGTGTTTACATATCCTGGATTGGGCGAAGCAACGGTGCAAGCGGCCCTGCGCAGTGATGTTCCACTGTTACTGGGGATTGTGTTTTTTAGCGCTATTTTTGTCTACAGTGGCAATGCGATCGCCGATTTCATTTATCAAGTTGTTGATCCTCGTATTCGCTTGCAGAGGCTTTGAATTTAGGAGATTTCCAGCAATGAAATTACCTGCGTTGTGTGAGCGGTTCCCTGCTACGCGGGGAAAACCGCCCACACAACGGGTATCTTCTGTTGCAGAAATCTCCTCAAGCAGGAAAAGTGTAGCGCTCAACGCCGCATTTTCCCAGTAAGGTTATTCCGTTCTGGTTGCTATGACTTCCCCATCTATCACGCTCGCTCAACCTTTTTGGAACCGTCGTCGTCAAACACTGGCGGCGATCGCCCTCTGTCTTGGCTTTCTGCTTCTCCTGATCGTCAGCACCTGGGTGCTCAGCGATCAGGGGTTGTCCCCAAATCTATCAATTCGTAATCAAGCGCCATCCTTCGCCCATCCCTTTGGCACGGACTGGTTGGGACGAGATATGTTCACCCGCTCTTTGCATGGTTTATCGCTGAGTCTGCGGGTGGGCTTCCTGGCTTCCTGCCTGAGCGCCCTCATTGCGGTGCTGCTGGGGCTACTTTCTGGGACGCTGGGTGGTGGGGTTGATGCAGTGATTACCTGGGTGATTGACGTGTTTTTCAGTTTGCCCCACCTGGTGTTATTGATCATGATTGCGTTTGCGGTGGGTGGTGGCACCACAGGTGTGGTGATCGCGGTTGCTCTGACGCATTGGACCAGTCTGGCCAGGGTGCTACGAGCTGAAGTGTTGCAGGTAAAAAATTCAGACTACGTTCAGCTATCCCAGCGCATGGGGCGATCGCCCCTCTGGATCGCTCGCTATCACATGCTGCCCCACGTTGTGCCTCAAATGTTGGTGGGCGTTATCCTTCTCTTTCCCCATGCCATTCTTCATGAAGCCGCATTATCGTTTATTGGCATTGGTCTTTCTCCCCACACACCAGCAATTGGCATCATTCTGGCGGAGTCAATGCGTCATCTGTCCACGGGGTACTGGTGGTTGGGTGTGTTGCCCGGAGTCATGCTGCTGCTGGCGGTGAAAGCCTTCGATATCCTGGGTGAAAATGTGCGGACTTTGCTAGATCCAAAAACGAGTCAGGCGTAATGCTAACAGTCAATAATCTCAATGTCACATTTACCCTGTATGACCAGGCGTTAACCCAAAAACAGCTCACGGTCATTACCGACCTGGATTTGCAGGTGAATGCAGGCGAGGTCGTCGCAATTGTTGGTTCCAGCGGCTCTGGCAAAAGTTTGCTGGCTCATGCCATTCTGGGGATTCTGCCGGATAACGCTCAAACGGGAGGAGAGATTTTCTTTCAAGGTCAGCGGCTCACTGCTGAACGATGCCAGACTTTGCGAGGAAAAGCGATCGCCCTGATTCCTCAATCGATCGGGTATCTCGATCCACTCATGCGAGTAGGGGCACAGGTGCAGCGAGTCGCGCAAATCAATGGAGCGTCCCAACGGGGAGCGATTGCCGCGATGGAACGCACGTTCAACCGTTACGACCTGACACCCCGCACCCAAAGGCTCTATCCCTTTCAACTGTCGGGTGGCATGGCTCGTCGTGTTTTGGTGGCCACGGCTGCCGTCAGCAAAGCTGATCTGATCATTGCCGATGAACCCACTCCTGGTTTACATCCTGATGTTGTACGGGAAACCCTGAGCCATCTGCGAGAGCTGGCCAGCGAAGGCAGAGGTGTGATTTTGATTACCCATGACATCGAAGCGGCGCTGCAAATCGCAGATCGGGTCGCCGTTTTCTATGCGGGAACAACGGTCGAAGTGGCTCCTGCCAATGCCTTTTTTCACGGCGCTCTACGCCATCCCTACAGTCAGGCACTGTGGCGATCGCTGCCCCAAAATGACTTTATTCCCCTGGCAGGCAATCAGCCGAGTCCAGATGCGTTGCCCGCAGGGTGTTTGTTTTGCGATCGCTGCCCGATTGCAACAGAAAGCTGTCGGCAATCTCGTCCTCCCTTACAGTCAGTGCAAAATTCATTCGTGAGGTGTTTCTATGCTTAGCGGTGAGCGTCTCTGCTTCAGATACAGCACCCAACATCCGTGGATCTTGCAGGATGTCAGTGTAGCGATTGCGCCCGGCGAAATAGTGGGGCTGATGGCCCCCTCTGGCTTTGGTAAAACGACGCTGGCAAAAATATTGGCAGGCTATCTCTCGCCCGCGCAGGGTACGGTCAGGTTGCAGGGAAAGCCATTGCCACCAAAGGGTTACTGCCCGGTTCAACTGATTTTTCAAACCCCTGAACTGGCAGTGAATCCTCGCTGGAAGATTCAAAAAATTTTATCGGAGGGACAGACCCCAGAGCAAGCCTTGTTAGACAGGTTGGGGATCGATCCCGGTTGGCTGAGTCGATATCCGCATGAATTAAGTGGAGGCGAATTGCAACGGGTCGCGGTTGCCCGATCACTCAATGCGAAAACACGATATTTGATTGCAGATGAAATGACTGCGATGTTGGATGCAAATACGCAGGCTCTCATCTGGCATGTCGTGATGGAATATACCAGAACCCATCAATTAGGATTACTCGTTGTGAGCCACGAGATCCATTTGCTCAAACGGTTGTGCGATCGCATGCTTGACCTCTCGATCAACTCGCGCTCCAGCAAACCACAGGTTGTCGTGTGAGAGCCGCGCGGAGCGCGGCTCTCACACAACAACCTGTACTGAACTAGACTGAAAACT
>JBIKWV010000355.1:0-5376 GCA_044356135.1 Elainellaceae cyanobacterium | reverse complement strand
CAAAAACAATTGAGTTTTATTAAATCCACAATCCTAAACCACGATGGGGCTGCCTGAGCCGCGCAGCCGCCACAGTTCTTCCCGCCAGGAAGCGACAAGCTGATCTGTATCTGGGGATTGGCCCAGGTGTCTCACGCGCCATTTGCGAAAGGCCAGTTCGTTTTGCGCCCGCACGATCGCGGCTGAGGTGCGTCGATCGGTGCCATCAATGCGGCGGGTGCGGAAGATGCGATCGCCCTTCACTGCCTCATACTCTTCCGGCGTGATCACAGGTTCTGTCTCATCCGCCAGTTCTTCCTGAATCACCTTACGCTCCCAGATACCACTCTGCCAGAGCATGACAATCGTGATCGCGACAAAGGGCAAGAGCAGAATGAAATTTTGGATGCTGCCCCGCAACAGGCTGAACAAAAATGGCGGATCGATGGGAATCACGCCTTTGCTGCTGGCGGCAGCCTTGCCACCATTCAAAACGATCATCAGGGTGATCAGTAGCCCGATGCCGTTGTTGACCAGGTGCGCCGAAAACCCCAGGAGCCAGCCAGCCACGGGTGCAACATAGCGCAACCACTGGCGTGTGGTTTGCCGTGCCAGACCCAGACCCATGCCAAACAGCCCCGTGTAGAGGGCGTGACCACCCAGTCCCAGCAGTGAATGACGCATCGCCAGTTGTCCGCCCCACGGTGCTACGCCTGTCTCGGTGAAAACTTTTGCCACATAGAAGGGGGCTTCTAAGAAGTTGAATCCAATGCCGACCAGTGCGCCATAAATAAACCCATCGCGGACGTTATCAAACTCTGCCCGTAGTAGCCAGAACAGCAGCACCAGTGCCAGTCCTTTGGTGGTTTCTTCAACGACAGGGCCAGCGAGGGGAGCGGCGATCGCCATCCTGGCATTGTCACCGAGCAACTGCTGAACGTCGGGATGCAGCGTGAGATATTGATCCACACCACTGATGATCAAATCGTTGATGGGTTTGGCGATCGACGTTGCAATCAAAGCACCCCATAAAACAGCCAGAATATATAACCAGGTCGATTCATGCTCACGGCGATCGAGAAACCATAGAACCGCCAATGGAATAATCGAGAGTAACCCACCCCACAGCATTGCCAGAAAGAAGACTTGTAGAGCTTCTGGCTTGAGCGGTATGAGAAAATCTTTGACGATGAAATTGCTGGTGATAATCACTAATACTGCTAAAGCGATCGCAGCAAATTTGGCAACTTTGGGGCGGCTTAAAGGCGAGCCATAAAGGGCACGAGCAGAGTCAGTCAGCGACATAGGCACCTCACAATAAATAATGATTCAACCACAGAAACAGACTTGATCTGGGTGAATAGACAAAACGGAGTGAGTGGTCTGTTCATGAGAAATTTTTCTCAATCGTTAATCTAAAAGAGAAATCAAGATGATGGTTTCGCCAGTGATACGACAGCCGATTAGCAGTAAGCCAGACATGGCTGCGCCATCACCAATCGCGTAAAGTTTCAGGTTTGTCACCTGTGGATGATTGAAAACGGCTGCTAAGGCTTGCTGGGCTTTAGACTGATCCTCTGTCTCAGTCAGCAGCAGAATGGGTATGTAGTTGGCGGCGAGAGGATCGCTGATCGCCCCCAGTTCTGCCACAATATCTGGCTGAATCCCATAGGGACGAACATACACTTGCTTCCAGGTACTCATCCATGCAGATTCACCATATTGCGCCCAGAGGCTGCCAACAAAGTATTGGTAATACTGCAACGCAATGGGTTCTAAGTCTGACCCTGGCTCAATCAGTTCATAAAAGACAGCACTGCCAAATCCGGCTTGACTGGGAGCACCGTAGAGGTTCACAAGATCCGTATATTCAGGTGGGGGAGGGGAGGGGTTCATGGTTCTCAGGGGGTTTCAGGTCAGGTGCAGCTTCAGCAAATATCGCTTGCCAGGATCAGGAAAGGGACGCGGCGATCGCCGGAACGCCGTCCACACCGGACTCAGGCTAAGTGCTTGCGCTTCCAGATCGGTGGCACGATCTTGCCGCGCCGCACCACCGGGATCAGCATTAGCACGGTGGCGATGGTCGCCACCAGGATGGCGATCAGCGACCCCTCCATGCCAGCGTTGCCGCCGGTGAGTAGTTCCGATCCCTGAAAGGTGGTTTTGAAGAGACCATGCATAGTTCCATTACCGGACACGGAGCCGGGAAAATCTGGCCCATTGTGAAGTTCCAGGCTCCGTGGAGACCGATGCCCATCCACAGGCGGCGAGTGAGCATATAGGGCACAGCCAGCATCGGGCCGAACACAATGGCGATCGCCGCGATGCCAGCGAAGGTCTCACCTGGGTTTCCCGTGTGCATAAGACCGAACGCCACGGATGAGAGAACCAGGGCCAGCCAACCGCCAAGCACTTCCTCAAGAATGCGAAACACCACGCCACGGAACACCAGCTCCTCGGTAAAGGGTGTTGTCAACGTCACCCATGTCACCCCTGTCACTAAGTTCTGCCAACTAGCGATACCCTCGATGCGGAAGAGACCGAGGGCTATGGCGATCAAAACGCAGGTGGTGAACAGTCCGAAGCCGAGCAAAAGACCGATGCCGAGTTCGCGACCTATGGGGGGCAGGGCCAGTTCGCTAACCGATCGGCGTTCTACGAAATACGCATAGCTCAAATAAACGATCAGCAGGCTCGCGATGATGAACACGCCCGTGACCAGAGGTACTAACTGGCCTGACGGGAGGAGCAGGGGCGTTCCCGGATCTGATGCTACGTCGTTACTAAACATGAAAACGTAGCCTGACCCTTGCAAGTAAAGCAAGAGATTGTAGAGCACCAGAATGCTGACCAGCGGGTTGCGCAGAATGCGGAGCAACGGACGGAATTTTGAATCGGTGCGTGGATTCATTTTTGAATCGATTTGTGTATCCATTGATAATCTCCAGTTGGGCAGGTTTACAGGTTCATGCCACTTGCAGGGGTAAGGCAATGCTTTGGTTCTTGTGTGGATATCGAGGACTCTTAAAAATCATCGCCAGGTCGTGTTTTAAAATTCTTTGGGCCTGTAAATAAATAACCTCATGCATTGAACTGACCCCAACCCAACCCAACCCTTGCAAGGGGGAGAGGGTCCGGACTTTCCCCCTTTGCAAGGGGGGATTGAGGGGGGTGAAGTTGTTTATTTACAACGCCTTTGGTGGTGTTGCTCCAGCCTTTCGATCCCCCCTAGCCCCCCAGACACCCCCAGGGACATCAGCTGCTACTGCTGCTGCTGGGCTGGGGCAGCTTGGGAATCAGCCAGGAGAGAAACTGATCCTGCGATCGCGTCTGAATCAAAAACTTGCCCGGCCCCGTCAGATCGGCCACGAACCCCTCACCGCTAAACAGGAAAGTCTTCATGCCGCCAATCGAGCGAGTTTGAAAGGGCATCGATTCGGGCAGTGCCACCAGATGTCCGGTATCGATAGTGAAGGACTGACCCGCCGCCAGGGTGATCTCGTGAATGGCTCCGTAGGAGGACACCACCATTTGCCCCGTGCCCTCGGCCCGCAGCATAAACAGCCCTCCACCCGTGCCAAAGAACGACTTCGAGCCGCCCCATTTCGAGTCAATCTCAACCCCCATCGCGGATGCCACGTAGGCTCCCGACTGCACCAGCATCGGCTCGGTGATGTCGAGAATGGTCAGGTCACCGGGGAGGGAGGGAGCCACCAGCACATCGCCCCCCTGCCCTGGAGCGGTGTAGACATTTTGGAAAAAGCTTTCGCCGCCGAGGAGCGATCGCTTCAATGATTGCAGAAAGCCCCCGGTAGCCTTCGTCTCCAGGGTGACACCACCCGACATCCCCACCATTGAGGCGGCCTCTACCCGCACCTGCTCTCCCCCCGTCAGGCGAATGCGCCCCAGGGTGTAGGCGTGCTGATACATCAATTCAATTTGCATGGTCAATGCTCCTGATTAACGGTTAACAAAGCTGTTTTATAAGTAAGTGGGCGTGGAAAAAGTCGAAACCCAAAAAGCTGTCCCGCCCGCTGCGCGGGCGGGACAGCTTTTTGGGTTTCAAGCTTAATCGCGCCTGCATACTTAGGAAAAAGGATTGGCTCAGGAATTAACGGGATGGGGCAGATTGGTGACCGACCTCCCTGGAACGTGCTTGGTCTGCAAGCACACATTCGCAACACTAGCCCAGCTTTCTACGAGAGACGTACCCGTAAATTCTCAAAGCCTTTGTTTGACTGGGTTTCAGCTCCTTGCTCGATGGCCTGACGATAGGTTTCAATAAAATGATTGGGCATGATGTCGCCTTGCTGGGCGAGAAATGACCATGACTCACCCATGTGGACAAAATCATCCGTGAGGAGTTTGCTCAGGGGCAGCATCGGAATCATGTCCGCCAGATTGGCGATGCGATAGTGATTGGGGAGCAACTGGCTGTGGGTTTCCGCAAACGCTTTGTTGCCCAACCGGGGACCCGCGTAGGTATACACCTGGATACTGGGTTGAAACTCTGGCAAAACCAGAGCCAGATCAATCGCAGCAAAGATCGCCAGCGCTGCCCCCAAACTGTGTCCAGCGATCGCCAGGGGTTGCTTCGGATCTAAGGATTGAACCGCTTCTTTGACGGATGCAGCCAAATGATTGTGATAAAAGTTATAAATGCCGGAGTGAACTTTACCGATGACGGTTCCATTCACCGGGTGAACATAGTTTTCTTGAATCGCCAGAATATTTTCCAACCATTCCAGTTGCCGCTGGGTGCCTCGAAACATCAGAACATTCATTTTGGGAGAAGACAACAAAAACCCGTAGTAAACCGAGATTTGTTGTCTCAAATTCACCGCCTGTTTTACTTGATTCCGAATCACGTCTTTTGTTTGGTTGACGCGATCGCCCAGTTCATTCAGATTCTCAGGAGTGTCTGCCAACGCTGAGAGTGGCACTTCAAAGGGAATTGCCTCTTCTACCCGTTCGGCGGCTTGAAAGGAGGTAATTTGGCGAAAGGATGTGAAACCCTTTGTATAACTGGGTAAGACAGAAATCCGACCGTCATAATTCGCTTCAAATTTACCCTTGAGATATTGCTGGGTAGAGAGCTTACTGCCATTAATCAACAGCCTGGACCACTCGCGGTTGTAAGGGATGGTGGGCGATCGCAGTTTAGCGCTCTGTTGCACTGCGACCGAATCTTTGATTGCAGTCAGGTCGGTGCTAAAGGCAGATTCAACCAGTTGCGTTGGGTCATACAACTGCCGCAGTTTGACCTGCTCGGCCTGCGACGCCTGCTGCTTCAAGTGCTCGCGCCCAAATATGGCCGCGATCGTGGTGCCCAGTCCAGTCCAGAGTAAAAATCGGCGGTTAATTTTCATCTTGCTCACCGGATGCAGGACGATCTAA
>JBIKWV010000353.1:0-5387 GCA_044356135.1 Elainellaceae cyanobacterium | reverse complement strand
ACGCTGCCCCTGCCACCAGCAGCAATACAAACAGGTAAGGCAGCACATTGTAAGGCGCTGCGGGAACTGGATAAAGACTGCCGACCAGTGGGATCAGCATAAAGATAATGCCAACCGCAGAGATAATGACTTGCTGGATGTAGGGACGGTTAATGCGGTACAGGTAAACGGGAGCGGCGATCGCCACAAGAATGTAAGTGAAGATAAATCCAAAGGTGGCGATCGTTCCCAGGTAGGCGTAGGAATCCATGATGGAGTTGCCCGCCAGCAGCAGTACCACGGGAATCACGAAGGTGAGGATTGCGGTAAGCGTGATGGCAACATCAGGCGTTGCATTGGTCTGGTGGGCATTCCCCACTCTGGGATGAATCACACCGTGACGGCTGAGAGCGAATAGAATTCGAGAGCCTGCGTTAATCGATGCCAGCACACAGGCAAAGAAGCTAATGGCAGCACCAATTGAGATTAGAAAGCCAAAGAATCCTACCCCCGCCAAGTCTGCCAGCACTGCCAGCGGCGCATCGCTCTTGTCGAGAGGCACACTGCTGCTGCGGAATCCTAACACCTGCACATAAGAAAGAAAGACAAAGAACAGACCGGGAATGATGACGCTGTAGAGAACAGCACGGGGAATCGATTGCAGCGGATTTTTTGCTTCATCTCCTAATGCCGTTGCACTTTCAAACCCAACAAAACTGAACACCGAAAGCACCAAACCCAGACGCAGATTCTCAGAGGAGATACCCTCTAATCTGAACTGCTGGGCATCAAACTGGAAGCCTGTTTTGAACCAGACAATCACCGCCAGCAGCAGGATCAGTCCGACAGACACCAGTTCAATCACCAGCGCCAGTTCCGCAGACAGCTTGATGTCTTTGTAGGCAATCCACCAGGCGATCGCCGCCCCTGCCGCTGCCAGCAGAATCGTAACTACCAGGGAATTTGTATTGCCCAGCAGCACATTGCCATAGTTGGCAAACCCTAGCAGCACTGCCGTTGCAGTGAACAGGTAAGCGATCACCAGCGCCCACCCAGAAATCACCCCAACAACTGGCCCCAACCCTCTGGCAATAAAGGCATACAGAGAACCCACAGAGGCAGAACGACGGGCAAACACATTGATGCTCAGACCAATCAAGATTAACCCGACCGTCGCGGTCAGGTAAGCCAGCCAGGTGCCATTTCCGGCGGAGGCAAACACCAGCGGAATCACAAACGCAGGCGTGGCGCTGGGAGCGATGTTGGCGATCGACTGTGCCAGAACTTCAGGAAAGGTGAGATAGTCCGGGCGTAAACCCGAACGGGTTCGTTGGGGAGGCGTTTGGAGTGTCATAGGTCCTTCCTTGTGAGGATGGGCAATGTGGCTAAGGAGTGAGGTGACTTTAGGTTTGCCAGGGTTTGGTTTCTTGGAAGCTTAAATCTACTGTATATCAATCGAGTATTAGTAGATTATGTGAGGAGTATCTCATAGGGGTTGGGGAATTGGAGCGGGCTTAACAGAATTTACAGTTTTGCGAAATGCTACTGTAGATGTGCCGCAGAGTTTCTCCGCCAATGCAGGAGTCATCCGTTCACTCAAAAGCTTCACTTAAAATCTCAATGAGCCGATTGAAGCTGATTAAGCCGATGCAATCTGGGTGATCGCCCTGTGAACCGCCGGAATTTTGCCCCTTGCCTGAACACGGTTGTATAACAGAGCGATCGCCTTCTGTCGCTCACCCAGACGAATTAATCCATCCAGATAAATTTGTTCAAACAGATCGCGCTGGGCATGGGAACCCCCGACTAAATAAAGGCGATCGCGCACCGACTCCAGTTCTCTCACCGCCGTTGTCCAGTCCCCTCTGGCATGAGCCAGGAGACCTCTGGCGGCAGGCACTGTCACCTCTGCCCAATTGGGGCGTAATGAAGGAAACACAGTTTGGGAATACTGCTGCAAGTCGCTCAGCATTTCATCTGCCCAATCTTCCTGTCCTGCCCGCGTTAGGGCATAAATGAAATGCAAATCCCAGAAGGGAATGACATGTTCTGTGACTCGCGGTTGCAGGTAAGCCGCCATTTCGAGCCAGCGATCGCCCACCTCCACTCCACGCAGCTCCAGACGAATCAGGAGTGCAATGCTGTGGATCTGATCTCGTGCAGCGGTTTTTCGGGCACCGTCCCAGATGTGCTGATCGTAGAGATTGAGAACGACTGGAGTATTGTCCAGATCCAGATGAAACAGCGCAGTATGCCACCAGAGATGGGTGTAGAAGGAAGAACCGCAGGTGTTCCAGGTATCTGAAACGCTATTCATCCAGGTGATACCGTCTTCTAATCGTCCCTGGGTTTCCAGGACATGGGCGACAGCGTGGTGCGCCCAGGGATGCACCCGATGCAGGTCTGTTGCTTTGCGTCCCCAAATTTCCGCCGCTTCTAACTGGTGATTCTCCTCTAAGCCAAAGGCAAGCATGGCGTAAGCAAAGGGATTATCAGCATTGGCAGGGAACGTTTGCTGGGCAATGTCGAGCAAGCCTGGAATATTACCCGTATTGGCATAGTGAAACTGGCAAATCTGCACCGAAAGAAGATCGCGGGGATACTGCTGGGCGATCGCCTCATGAGCAGCGATTGCTCTTGCCATATCCCGCTTTGCCCACGCTTCAATTGCGGTAATGAATCGCCTTTCATGCTCCGTTGCCTGCTCCTGATGCCGAACTGCCGCTTCAATGTAAGGAGTCGCCTGAGCCAGGGCATCCTGACTGCCCACAAAGAGAGACAGGGAAGCAGCGTAGGCATTGGCGATCGCACACTCTGGATCTAACGACACCGCTGTGTAAATTACGTCTGCCTCTTTACTGAAGCTCAGCATAGCAAAGAGAAAGCGATCGATCATGTCAACGACTCTGCTGGAGGTGGTGCTAACCGATAAGTCAAAAGCATTTTTGAACATTGCTTGCTCCTTTGGAATAGGGCAATTCAGGTGGCTGAGACAGCAAGCAGTTGTTCTGCAAGAAGTTCTGAAACCTTTTGTTCCAGGCGATCGCAGCTCTGTTGAACCAGCCACAGTCCAGCTCCCCTGGAGAGTTCGGTAGAATCAGGGGCAAAGTCTTTGAGAATTTCTGATTCAACAGTTTGGCGTTGATCGAAGTCGCTTCTCAGCCTGGCTAAAAATCGGTTGGTGACTGCATCTTTAGAAACGAAATCAAAGATAGATTCAACGTAAGCATTGACATGAGGATGGTGAATTCCTTCTGTGACTGCCGCATAGAGCAAAGTATGATTCAGAAAATCAAAGTCAGGAACCTGTAGAACGTCCCCTTGCACTTCAAAAGTCACTGTTCCGCTGACCGGTCTGACCATCAAATGTTCCGTTCTCACCCGCCGGGCTGCACTATCCAGTAGTGCAGCCAGAGCAATCACGACTTCTGGATAGGTGCTATCAATTGAGCGGATCTCAACGGTTCCTAACTGATTTAACCGAATCGGGTTCCAGGACGATTCCAGTAGATTGCCTCCTGTCCCCAGAAACAGGGCGCGATCGACCCCTGCTCTATCCATCGCCTTCAGCCAGCCGTAGTGCCGTTCAAATTGTAGTTCCACCAGCGTTTCCACAGAATCAGCGTAGGGGCGGAGTCCTCCCGCGATCGGCACGTCGGTAAACACGCCATCCCAGCCAAATACTTCGCTGCCGCGATAGTGAACGACATGGTTGGCCAGTCCAAGCGATTGCCCCTCATAAAATGGACAGGCGCGAGACAGACCAATCATCGCTGCATCGAGGGCGGTTGCCAGATTGTAAATATTGAGTAATTCCGCTTGCTCGACTGGGGTGGAATGGTAGGACACGCCAACCTGGGGATCGAGAATTCCCGGCGGCAGCTCCAGGTGCAGATGGGTTCCCGTACACTTGCCTGCGTGTAAGGAGCGATCGAACCCCACGGTTCTCACCTGCGCATGATAGTTAGTTTTATTGCGCATGATGGGCCGGATCGGCAGAGGGTAGCTGGATAGTGGGTAAAGCTGTAATCCCAGAGACTTGGCAGTGGCGATCGCCAGATGCAAGTGCTTGAGATATTCCCCGGACAATTCCTCAACCGTAAATGCTGGAGGGGTGTTAATTTCCACCACGTTTTTAACGAACTCTGGGACAAAGTATTGAGGATGGATACCCTGCTCCAGCGCGGATTGGTGGCACCGCTCCAGAAACTCATCGGCGCAATGCGATAGCTCGCCTGAGGCATCAACGAGAAAGAATTCCTGTTCCAACCCAATGCGTCGTCCAG
The DNA here is from genome assembly GCA_044356135.1 of Elainellaceae cyanobacterium. Lineage (GTDB taxonomy): Bacteria > Cyanobacteriota > Cyanobacteriia > Elainellales > Elainellaceae > CAZVXA01. The sequence goes on along the minus strand of JBIKWV010000353.1, from coordinate 1,122 downwards.
TTGCAGTCATGGTTGTGCTATTGTGACCTCATCTCTCAAATACTACGGTATTCCAATAGAGTCGCTGTATATTAAAATCTAAAGATTTTATTGCAATCACACTGGAGGCAAACGCATGTCGGTTCAAACTGCTCTCGCAAGCTGGGAACAACTGTCGGAAGTTGCACTCCAGCACACATCTGCACGACGAGTCCGCCGCCCCGGACAGGCTCCTTCCACCGCTCCGATTCCCACCAGTCTGCACAACCTTCCGCCCAATACGTCTGCCCCCGTTCTCCTCTACCGCGACACCAACTCCTGGTGTCCCTTCTGCGAGCGCGTCTGGTTCGCCCTGGAGGAGAAACAAATTCCGTTTGAAACAGAGTTCATCGATCTCAGCAATAAGCCCAAGTGGTACACCGATCTGGTGCCAACGACTCTGGTTCCCGCCGCAAAAATTGAAGAACAATTAATTTACGAGTCCAAAGAGATTTTGCTGGCGCTGGAGGAACGATTTGGTGAAACGCTGTTGCCAGAAGACCCAACGGAAAAGGCGATCGCCCGTCAATGGATTGAAGACGCTGAAACAAACGGTTTTCTGGATGCCAGCTACAGTTTTGTGCGATCAGCAACGCTGGATGCCAGGGAGTTGCAGCAGCTTCAGGCAAACCTGGAAGCGAAGCTGGACGCCATTGAGCTGCTGCTGGGCAAGTATCCCGGCCCCTATTTCCTCAGCAGCTTCAGTCTGGTTGATATTATGTACAGTCCCCACCTCGACCGACTGGCAGCCAATCTCCCGGTTTACCGCAAATACCATATCAAAGGTAATCCGCGTTTTCCCCGGATCAATGCCTGGTTTGAAGCACTGAAGCAGCGCCCCGCTTACCACCGGGTAAAGTCTGATCCCATCACGAACAACCTGCTGCTGCGTCGTCGCTGGGGTGTAGAACCCATCGGGAATCCCCTGCCGCTGGAGGCAGACTACGCCAATTCGCTGGAGTGTCGCGCAGAGGCAGCAGAGCGTCTCAGTGACAACCGGGAGGCCGCAATCGGCGATATTCTGAAAAACTCCGGCGTGCAGGCGATCGCATTTGACCCTGATCAATTGAGAACTGCAATCGAAGATCACCTGCGGCTGCTGGC
>JBIKWV010000352.1:0-5393 GCA_044356135.1 Elainellaceae cyanobacterium | reverse complement strand
AACGCCCTCTGCGAGGGCGTTTCGCGGCATTACAGGAAAAATAGTCAAAACTCCAGTAACAGAAGATACCTGAGATCTTGCAAGTAGGTAGGCGCGATTAAGCTTGAAACCCAAAAAGCTGTCCCGCCCGCTGCGCGGGCGGGACAGCTTTTTGGGTTTCGACTTTTCCCACGCCCAGTTACTTACCAGAAAGTAGTCAAAACTCCAGAATCCGCTGAAGCGGGATCTTCAGCCGACTGAGATTGTGATCAAGTTCGTATCCCAGATCCTCGATTGCCCGTTCCAGCAGATAAAAATCCATCAAAACCTTAAGTTCCACTTCAGAGGTGGGTAGGAACGAATCTTTGATCGCCGTTTGTAGATACGCATGTAGAAATCCCGCGCTGACCCAGCATTCCCAATATCTGGCCCACTGCTGCATACGGTCAACCTGTTCGAGGTGAATCAGACCGCTTTCCAATTCCTGCTGGAGGGCAAAGTGAGCCGCGTAGTGGAAGGATTGCAGCATACTGGCCACATCCCTCAGGGGCGATCGCTTCATGCATCGCTCACTCACGGGGCGCGAGGAATTCCCCTCAAAGTCGATGATGTAGAAATCGCGTCCGGTGTAGAGCACCTGTCCCAGATGATAATCGCCGTGGTAGCGCATCCGCTTTGCCATGATTTTGTGCCCCAGGATCCGCCGGAACCGCTCCAGATAAATGGAATGATTTTTCAACACCTCCTCTGCCAGCGGTAGAATGTCGGCGGGGAGATGTTTGAGCCGCTCCTCCAGGCGAAGCAACACCTGTCCGGTCAGGTTGCGTGAATACTGGTAGATCGATCGCTGATACAGCGTACTGAAGGGTTCGGGAGCAAAATTGGGGTTATGGGTGTCTGCGCCAAGGGCAATATGCAGTTCTGCGGTTCGCTGTCCCAAAAGTTGGACATTGGCCAGGTATGTCCCGATGATTTGAGCAGCGTTTACCCGCTCGATCGCCAGTTCCGACAACCCTGCTACGTAGCATATTTGTGTGGCCGCATGCAGACTGGGATCACAGAAAACGCGGGCATCCGCATCGTCCAGGTTGATGTTCTCATCGAAGGCCCGCTGTAGATTCAGCAGGGAACCTTCAGGCATGTGAATGACTTCCATCTCCCGCTGAACGAGCGCTACATCAAAATAATCGCGCAGGCTGTCCAGCGTATAGTTCCAGGTATTGCGAACATCGGGAATATACTGCTGCAAAATTCCCACCGTGGTGATGTCGGACTTGGGGCGACGATATTCCAGATATCCAGCGATCGCCGTAATATGCTCAAACCGCTGACTCAGGTACTGCCGCATCTCCAGATCAGGATTAATGCCTTCTCCAGCCCGATGAAACAGTTTCAGGATGAGCTGAGGAGAATTGCCACCGCTGGAAGCATCACTGAAAATGACAGAAGTGTTGCGGTGTGAGCCGCGCATCAGCCAAGGTTCTGCTTGAGGTGGACAGTTCGCCAAAAACTCGTAGGACGAGTTCAAACCTGTAACGAGTTCACCGATCTGACTCCGATAGCTCTGGTGATGGATTGTTGTATTCAACAGGAATGAAAGAAATGCAGGATCAGCGATCGCATCCAACAAAACAACTATGCGATCGCTGCCCGAAATTTGCAGCCGAGCGATCACCGCGCTGGAAGATTCTGACAATCGACGTGCGGCCTCTTCTCCTTCATCGGTGCTGATGAAAAAGAAATAGGTCTGAGAATTACCCTGAAGATAATCCACATGCAAACAAACCATCTGCGCCAGATTCGCCTGAGAATCTTTCGGATAAGGCAGAGCGATCGCCTCGATCAACTGCACAGCCTGCACCGGACGAAACCGTCCATCGAACCAGGAGAAGCTGGAAAGATACTGCGGCAACAGCGCTTCTAATTGCTCCTTGAATTCCATTGAAATGCGAGTCAGGGGATTGGCTTCTGCCACCATTAGCGTGGGAATCACCCGCTGCTGCTGGGGCTGTAGCTCGCTGGGCTGGGGTTGCAGCCTGAACCAGTAGAAGGCATAGGGAGTCAGGCTAAGGAAGTAGGAGTCGGCGATCGCCGGAAATTCAGTTCGCCCAAAAATCTCAATGGGAATCTGCCCCTTGAAGCCAGACAGATCCAGTTCTACCATTTGCACAAACCGCGACAGATTCGCCACCACCAGAATCCGCTCATCCTCGTAGGTGCGGACAAATGCCAGAACTTTCCGGTTGGCGGGCCGCAGTAGCTGAAAATCCCCCAGACCCATCGCCTTAAACCGTTTGCGGGTGGCAATTAATCGTTTGGTCGCATTTAGCAGAGAGTTGGAATTGGCCCGCTGAGTCTCGACGTTGACCGTATTGTAGTGGTACTCCGCATCGACAATCAGCGGCAGGTAGAGCCGTTGCGGATTGGCGCGACTGAAGCCTGCGTTGCGGTCAGGAGACCACTGCATGGGAGTACGCACCCCGTTGCGATCGCCCACATACACGTTATCCCCCATGCCAATCTCATCGCCATAGTAGAGCACGGGAGTACCGGGGAGAGACAGCAGCAGACCGTTCAGCAGTTCAATCTGGCGGCGATCATTCCCCAGCAGGGGGGCAAGACGCCGACGAATTCCCAGGTTGACGCGCATCTCGGGATCTTCGGCGTAGACGCGGTACATGAAATCCCGGTCTTCGTCGGTGACCATCTCCAGCGTCAACTCATCGTGATTGCGCAAAAACAGCCCCCACTGACAGTTCTCCGGGATGGGTGGCGTCTGCTGCAGGATGTCGCTGATGGGAAAACTATCCTCCATCCGCAGTGCCATAAACAGACGCGGCATCAGGGGAAAGTGGAAGTTCATGTGACACTCGTCGCCATCCCCGTAGTAGGCGGCGGCATCCTCCGGCCACTGGTTCGCCTCCGCCAGCAGCATCCGGTTGGGGTATTTCTCGTCCAGATAGCGCCGCAGTTTCTTGAGAAATTCGTGGGTCTGCGGCAGGTTCTCACAGTTCGTCCCTTCCCGTTCGTACAGGTAGGGCACTGCATCCAGGCGCAGGCCATCTACGCCCATACTCAGCCAGAAGTCCAGCACCTCAAATACTGCCTGCTGCACCGCAGGGTTGTCGTAGTTCAGATCGGGCTGGTGTGAGTAGAAGCGGTGCCAGTAGTAGGCCCTGGCGGTGGCATCCCAACTCCAGTTGGAAGTCTCAAAATCCTTAAAAATAATCCGGGCTTCCTGGTATTTCTCCAGGGTGTCGCTCCAGACGTAGAAGTCGCGCTCTGGGCTATCTTTGGGAGTAAGGCGCGATCGCTGGAACCAGGGATGCTGGTCGGAGGTGTGGTTGACAATGAGTTCGATAATCACCCGGATGCCCCGCTGGTGCGCCGCCGCCAGGAAAGTTTTGAAGTCGTCCAGGGTGCCGTAGATGGGGTTGACGTTGGTGTAGTCGGAGATGTCGTAACCGTCGTCGCGCTGGGGAGAGGGGAAAAAGGGGAGGAGCCAGACGGCAGTAATGCCCAGTTCTTGAAGGTAGTCCAGTTTCTCGGTGAGGCCGCCAAAGTCTCCAATGCCGTCGCTATTGCTGTCGGCAAAGGCACGGACGGGAACTTCGTAAATGAGCGCGGTTTTGAACCAGAGGGGATCGTTCTTCAACAAAATGGATCCACGGAAAGCTGCGCTCATCAAGGTAGCCGGGATTTCCAGGAGCGCCATCTAGCGCAGGGGAGAAGTGGAGGTGTATTTTCAATTGGGGCGCTATCAGTTTATTTATCTGTGCGAATTCGACGGGACGCGATCACGCGAGGTCTGGGTACGGACGCTGCGGCATAAAAAGAAGGGAAGGCGCGATCGCACCTCCCCTTCTTTTTATGCCGTATGCACTCCCCTACGGCTGCGGCTGCCTCCCGGACTTGAGCGTCGGCTGCGGCTGGCTCCGGGCTGCGATCGCCCCCCCTCTCCAGAGCCACTCCGCTGTCCCTGCGGTTTCCGCTGCTGTGGCGCAGGTGCCGCTGATTCTGTAACCGTCGGCTCATAGCCAGGAACCACATCTCTGGGCAGTTTCTGCTTCAACAGCCGTTCAATACTCTGCAAAAAGGCATACTCATCTGCACACACCAGCGACACCGCCTGTCCTTCATTCCCGGCCCGACCCGTGCGCCCGATGCGATGCACGTAGTCCTCCGGCACATTGGGCAGTTCGTAGTTCACCACGTAGGGAAGCTGGTCGATGTCCAGTCCCCGTGAGGCCACATCTGTCGCCACCAGAACCCGCACCTTCCCCTGCTTAAAGTCGTTCAGCGCCCGGTTCCGGGCCGCCTGACTCTTGTTGCCGTGAATCGCACCCGTCTTCAGGCCATCCTTGGCCAACTGTTCCGCCAGCCGATTCGCCCCCTGCTTAGTGCGCGTAAACACCAGCACCTGCTGCCAGTTGTTGGAGCCGATCATGAAGGACAGCAACTCCCGCTTACGGTTGCGATCCACAGGATACACAATCTGTTTCACCTGCTCTGCCGCCGTATTGCGCGGAGCCACCTCAATCAGCACTGGCTCATGCAGCAACGTACTGGCCAACTGCTGGATCTCCTTCGAGAAGGTGGCAGAGAACATCAGCGTTTGCCTGGTGGCGGGCAGCTTTGCCAGAATCTTGCGAATATCGTGGATGAAGCCCATGTCTAACATGCGATCGCACTCATCCAGCACCAGAATTTCAACGTGCGACAGATCCAGCGTCTTCTGATTCACATGGTCAATTAACCGACCGGGAGTCGCCACCAGCACATCCACGCCCCGCTTCAAGGCATGGATCTGCGGCTCAAATCCTACCCCACCGTAGATCACCGCCGATCGCAGAGGCAGAAATTTACCGTAGGTTTTGACGCTATCCGCCACCTGCGCCGCCAGTTCCCGAGTAGGTGTCAGGATCAGGGCACGGGGCGATCGCTTTCCATTCTGCGCCGTTGTCTTCAGTCGTTGCAGCAGCGGCAGCGTAAAACTGGCCGTCTTCCCCGTCCCCGTCTGCGCACTGGCAAATACATCCTGCCCCTGCAACACCGCAGGGATAGCCTGCTGCTGGATGGGCGTTGGCTCCGTGTACCCTTCATCTGCAACAGCGCGAAGCAGTTCGGTCATCAGACCGAGAGTCTCAAATGTCATGAAAATTTGGCTCCGAGTGGTGCCCCTATCCCAAATGAAATGCTGGGCCCAGTCTAAGAGCAGAAAATCAGTGGTTCAGTTGGCCGCTCAGACGAGCAAAGTCCAATGCGCCAGCAATCGACCGGATGATTTCTGGCAGATTTCATGGTAACACACTGTCAGTTTGACAAGTGTCGAAGGGTTCCTGTCGCTTCGCGACAGGAACCCTTCGACGTGATCTTGAGGATGTCAAAACCCTAGAAGCGATTCCGCTCGCGGC